>NZ_JAALFC010000033.1 GCF_011058155.1 Litoribacterium kuwaitense
GCTGCGAAGCGTTTTCAAGCCAGGCTGAGAATGTTGACAAACGCTTTCATCCGTCGTTGCTCGGCTCGCTCATTCTCTCATGAACAAGAGGTTCAATTCGAGTCTTCCCTCGCCATCGCGCCTAGGCTGCGAAGCGTTTTCAAGCTAGGGTGAAGAAGGGAGCGTTAATAGGGATTAAGTCATAAATTGGCTTTATCTATACTTTACGGGGAGCGACAGGCTTCTTCCTTAGGTTGAACAGAAATATAACATAGCGGTTAGAGAAAAAACTTGACTGAAAGCGTTTTTAATATTAACATGAGGTTAAACATAACCAAAACATGACCATAAATTAACCATGTTATTATGGTTGGATGAGGGAGGAAGAACAGATGGCGGAGGTAAGAAATCTAAAGAATTTCATTGATGGAGAGTGGGTTGACAGCAAAACGACTCAATACGAAGACGTATACAACCCTGCAACGAAAGAAATCATTGCGCGAGTGCCGCTCTCTACGAAAGAAGATGTAGAGGATGCAGTCCGTGTGGCGGCAGAAGCTTTTGAAAAGTGGAGAAATGTCCCTGTCCAAAAGCGTGCCCGTGTTTTATTTGCTTTTCAACAATTGTTACAACAAAACAAAGATGAATTGGCTCGTCTAATTACGATTGAAAATGGGAAAAACACGACGGAAGCATTAGGTGAAGTTGGACGTGGAATTGAAAACGTCGAATTTGCCGCAGGTGCTCCAACGTTAATGATGGGTGATTCACTCTCAACCATTGCAACAGATGTTGAAGTGACCAATTATCGTTATCCAATCGGCGTTGTCGGAGGTATTACGCCATTTAACTTCCCGATGATGGTTCCATGCTGGATGTTCCCAATGGCGATTGCTGTCGGCAATACGTTTGTTTTAAAGCCTTCTGAACGCACGCCGCTTCTTACCGAAAAACTGGCTGAATTGCTTACCGAAGCCGGACTTCCAAAAGGTGTCTTTAACATTGTGCATGGCGCCCACGATGTCGTAAACGGCATTTTGGATCATCAAGACGTCAAAGCTGTTTCCTTCGTTGGTTCTAAGCCGGTCGGAGAGTATGTCTACAAGCGCGGCAGCGAAAACTTAAAGCGTGTTCAGGCGCTCACTGGCGCGAAAAACCACTCCATTGTGTTAAACGACGCTGATTTAGATCATGCAACGACTAACGTCATTGCTTCTGCATTCGGATCGGCTGGTGAACGTTGTATGGCTTGCTCAGTCGTTACTGTTGAAGAGGGTGTGGCTGACGAGTTTATCGCCAAGCTCGTTAAGGAATCGAAAAACATGAAAATGGGTAATGGTTTAGATGACGGCGTCTTTCTCGGACCGGTCATCCGTGAGGAAAACAGAAAGCGCACGATCGGTTATATCGAACGAGGCGTTGAAGAAGGTGCGAAGCTTGTCTGTGACGGACGTGAAAATATAACGGATGATGGTTATTTTGTCGGTCCGACGATTTTTGACGACGTGACAACGGATATGACGATTTGGAATGATGAAATCTTTGCACCAGTATTGTCAGTCGTTCGTGTAAACAACTTAAAAGAAGCTGTCGACACAGCGAACAAATCTGAATTTGCGAATGGTGCTTGCTTGTATACGTCTGATGCTTCTTCAATTCGTTACTTCCGTGAAAATATTGATGCCGGAATGCTAGGTATTAACCTAGGTGTACCAGCCCCAATGGCTTTCTTCCCATTCTCTGGCTGGAAATCGTCTTTCTTTGGTACATTGCCAGCGAACGGCAAAGATGGCGTAGAATTTTATACACGCAAAAAAGTGGTTACTGCGAATTATAAAGCACCGTCATTTGAATGAACAAGGTAAGCTGATGGCAGCATCCCCTCACTACAGCATGTAGACAAAGTCGCTTCAGACTTTGTCCACATGCTTTTAAAGAGAAAGTTTAGCTTTTTCGTCGGCAGACAGTTAGGCACGAAGCTGAGCGAATCTCACTTCACCACCTAGGATAAGTGAGATGATAAACTGTGAAGGCAACCGCTTATCAACAGACTGTATTATTGCAATGTAACCGTTATTATTTTATGAATATATAAGGTTTCTTTCATAAAAAAGGAGGAACAGCTTGTGAGTAAATTACTTCGTAAGCCACAGACGAAGGAATTGGCGGAAGGTGTGACTTTAGTCCACGAAGTGACACGTCATGATGCACCTTTGGAATACGTCGGTTTTAAAGTAGTTGATCTAATGCCAGGGGCTAAATATGAAGAAGAGCTTCGCAAAGAAGAGTGTTGTATTGTCGCGTTAACCGGACAAATCAACATCACAGATCATGAACAGGCGTTTAATGATTTAGGCACACGAGAAACCGTTTTTGAAAAGAAACCGACGGATAGTGTTTACGTATCCAATGACCGCTCGTTTCAAGTAGAAGCAGTAAGCCACGCGAGGGTTGCCCTCTGTTATTCTCCGTCAGACGAACAAAAGCCGACAAGATGGATTAAAGCAGAGGAAAACTCGATTGAACAGCGGGGTCAGTACAGCAATAAACGACTCGTCCATAACATCCTTCCTGATTCAGATCCATCTGCCAACAGTCTCTTAGTTGTGGAAGTGTATACAGACAGCGGCAACTGGTCAAGTTACCCACCGCACAAGCATGACCAAGACAATTTGCCAGAGGAGTCGTTTCTTGAGGAAACGTACTACCATGAAATCAACCCTCGTCAAGGCTTTGTCTTTCAGCGTGTGTATACAGATGATCGTTCGCTCGATGAAACGATGTCCGTTGAAAATAGTGATGTCGTCATCGTTCCCGTTGGTTATCATCCCGTCGGTGTTCCGGATGGCTACGAATCTTATTATTTAAACGTGATGGCTGGTCCAACGCGCAAATGGAAGTTTCATAACGACCCAGATCACGAATGGATTTTAGACCGTAAATAACAGTGGGGAGATGAAATGAGGATGAAAGTAGAATTTAAGGAAGACCGTGAGTATGACTTAATTGCGATCGGGCGTGCATGTATTGACCTCAATGCTGTTGAATACAACCGTCCAATGGAAGAAACGATGAACTTTAAAAAATATGTTGGCGGCTCTCCGGCGAATATCGCGATCGGCTCATCAAAGCTTGGCTTAAAGGCAGGTTTTATCGGAAAGCTTGCTGACGATCAGCACGGCCGTTATATCGAGCAATACATGCGCGAAGTCGGCGTGGACACGTCGAATATGCCGATCGACAAAGAAGGACATAAAACAGGGCTGACTTTTACCGAAATTAAAAGCCCAGAAGAATGCAGCATTTTAATGTATCGTGACGAGGTTGCTGATTTATATTTACAGCCGACTGAAGTGGATGAGGCGTATATTAAGCAGGCAAAGGTTTTGCTCGTTTCAGGTACAGGATTGGCGATGAGCCCTTCGCGTGAAGCCGTATTAAAAGCCATCCAACTGGCAAAGAAAAATGAAGTCAAAGTCATTTTTGAGTTAGACTACCGTCCTTATACTTGGGTATCCCCTGAAGAAACATCTGTCTATTATTCATTGGTTGCCGAACAGGCAGATGTTGTTGTCGGTACACGCGATGAATTTGATGTGCTAGAGAACGTAAAAGATGGAAACAACGACAAAACCGTTACTCAGCTTTTCCAACATTCTCCTGAACTCATTGTCATTAAGCATGGCGTCGATGGTTCATACGCGTATGTGAATACAGGTGAAACGTTTAGAGGACATGCGTATAAGACGCAAGTGTTAAAAACCTTTGGAGCCGGTGATTCGTATGCATCTGCATTCATTTACGCATTAATCAATGGACAGGACATTGAAACGGCTTTGAAATACGGTAGTGCATCGGCGGCGATTGTTGTAAGTAAACATAGCTCTTCTGATGCGATGCCGACCGTTGCTGAAATCGAGCAGCTTATTTCTGAACGATCTTGAAAATAATCAATTAGTCAGAGGTGAAATCAATGGGTACGGTTCGTTTAACGACGTCACAAGCTTTAGTCCGTTTTTTAAACCAGCAATACATTCATGTGGATGGTGAAGAATTTCCTTTTGTAGCAGGTGTCTTTAACATTTTTGGGCATGGAAATGTGTTAGGTGTTGGACAAGCACTTGAACAAGATGCTGGGCATTTAAAGGTGATTCAAGGAAAAAATGAACAAGGGATGGCTCATGCGGCAATCGCGTACAGTAAGCAAATGCTCAGACAAAGAATTTACGCGGTGACAACATCGATTGGCCCTGGGGCAGCGAACTTGGCAGCAGCTGCCGGGACTGCGTTAGCGAATCACATTCCTGTTCTATTTCTTCCAGGTGACACTTTTGCTACAAGACAGCCAGATCCCGTTTTACAACAAGTTGAACAAGAATACAGTGCAGCAGTGACGACGAACGATGCGCTCAAGCCGTTATCCCGGTATTGGGATCGCATCACCCGTCCTGAGCAATTAATGTCGAGCTTGCTTCGTGCTTTTGAAGTAATGACAGATCCAGCCAAAGCAGGACCGGCAACAATCTGTCTGTCGCAAGATGTCGAGGGCGAGGCGTACGATTATGACGAAAGCTTTTTTCAAAAGCGTGTGCATTACCTCGACCGCAAGGCACCTGTTCAGCGTGAGTTAACTGGAGCAGCGGAGCGGATTAGAGAAAGCAAAAAGCCTGTGATTGTCGTAGGTGGGGGGGCGAAGTATTCGCAAGCGCGCGATATTTTACGAAAACTCTCCGAAAAACATGAGATTCCCTTGGTTGAAACACAGGCGGGTAAAGCTACAATTGAATCTGATTTTCCTAACAATCTAGGCGGTCTTGGGGTTACAGGAACGATGGCAGCGAACATAGCGGCCCGCAATGCTGATTTAATCATTGGTATTGGCACGAGATATACCGATTTCGCGACCTCTTCTAAAACGGCGTTTCATCCGAAGGCTCAGTTTTTAAATATCAATGTGAGCCGGATGCAGGCGTACAAATTAGATGCTTTCCAAGTCGTAGCTGACGCTAAAGCCGCTTTAGAGCAGCTGGAACCATTGTTAGAAGGGTACAAGTCGACTTTTGGAAGCGACATTAGCGCATTAAAAGACGAGTGGGCGAAAGAACGGGCGCGTTTAAGCAAAGTAGCCTTTAAACGTGAGGACTTTGTCCCTGAAGTCAAAGAGCATTTCGCTCAAGACGTATTAAATGAATATGCAGATGCGCTCGACACTGACTTTGCCCAAACGACGGCATTAATCACAGTAAACGAGACCATTGATTCAGACAGCATTATTGTCACTGCTTCTGGTTCATTACCTGGCGACGTGCAACGCATTTGGAACCCAACAGTTGCAAATACGTACAACGTAGAATACGGGTATTCATGTATGGGTTACGAAATATCGGGTGCTCTAGGTGCGAAGTTGGCTGAGCCTCATAAAGAAGTGTACGCCCTTGCAGGAGATGGCAGCTTTTTAATGCTTCATTCCGAATTCATTACAGCGATTCAATACAATCAAAAAATCAATATACTGCTTTTCGATAATGCTGGCTTTGGCTGCATTAATAACTTGCAAATGGGTAATGGCGGTGGAACGTATTGCACGGAATTTAGAACCCATGACAATCAAGTGTTAAATATTGATTATGCTAAGGTCGCTGAAGGGTACGGCGCGAAAGTTTATCGTGCCAATACGGTCGAAGATTTAAAAGCCGCTTTGACAGATGCAAAAAAACAAACGCGTTCGACATTGATTGAAATGAAGGTTCTTCCGAAAACGATGACTGAAGGATATGAGAGCTGGTGGAATGTCGGGATTGCCGAAGTGTCAGAAAAAGAAGCGATTCAACAAGCTCATAAAAACATTGAAGAAATGAGGAAACAGGCGAAGCAGTATTAAAATCGCTTAGTGAAACAGAGAGGTGAATCGGGATGACAACTTCAGTCACAAAACTAGTCTCCATGCGAGATATGCTACTGAATGCGAAAGAAGAAAAATACGCAGTAGGGCAATTTAATATCAACAGTTTTCAATGGGCTGAGGCGATTCTTGAAGCAGCTGAAGAGGAGCGGTCTCCTGTCATTGTGGCATCGTCAGATCGTCTCGTCGACTATTTAGGCGGTTTTAAAACAATTGCAACGATGGTTGATCGAATTGTCGAGCAAAAGAACATCTCAGTCCCAGTTGCTTTACATTTAGATCATGGACAGAGTGTAGCGCGGTGTAAAGAGGCGATTGATGCTGGGTATACATCTGTCATGATTGATGGATCTCATAGCCCCATTAATGACAACATTGCGATGACAAAAGAAGTTGTGGATTATGCCAAGCGTTATCACGTATCAGTGGAAGCTGAGGTTGGAACTGTTGGTGGCAATGAAGATGGACTGATTGGCGGAATTATGTATGCAGATCCGCACGAATGTTTACGAATTGTTCAAGAAGCGCACATTGATGCCCTTGCTGCTGCTCTCGGATCAGTACATGGACCGTATCAAGGTGAGCCGAAGTTAGGCTTTACAGAAATGAAGGAAATCGCTGATATGACTGATGTGCCGCTTGTGCTCCACGGAGGTTCGGGTATTCCTCCTCAGCAAATTCAACAAGCCATAGCGCTTGGACATGCAAAGATTAATGTGAATACGGAATGCTTGCAAGCGTGGACAAATGCGGTACGCCAAGTACTTGAAAACGACCACGACGTTTATGATGCCCGTACCATCCTTACACCAGGAAAAGCGGCTGTAAAAGACACTGTGAAGGCAAAAATAAGAGAATTTTGCTCCAGCAATAAAGCATAAAGGTAATGGGTGTCTACAAGGTTAGCCTGTTGACAAACGCTTTCATCCGTTGTTGCTTGCGTCACTCTAAAATTAATAAAAAACATCCATTTTGATAAAAGATAATCAAAATGGATGCTTCTTTAGCATTTTTCATTTTGGTTTTTATAGAAAAGTTTGATCATTTTTTATTTTTACTGCGTAACTCCATAAAAGTGCCTGATTGTTGAAGACCGTTCCAACATTATTGCCAAGGAAAAAAGGCACACCGTTGTTCAATAAGATTAAAAAGAGATTTAGTTACCAATTCTATTTATTTGAACTAATATAAAACTGCTAAGTTGATTTTTTAGCTCAGCTATTTAATGAATTCATTAATTGGAAGAAGTACTCAGGTTTATGAGTCTTATTTAGGTTATACCATGAATGTAATGTGTCGGGTGCAAATACATCTAATTTTTCAGTACTTCTATCGTAAATTCTAGAGGTGCTACTCCTGATGCAGTAATCAGATTCTCATCAGATACTGCAGGTCTCATCTCATGAAATTGTTCTCCTTTATAATGAGGACAGACCATTTTAATATACTCTAAGTCATTGCTTGTGTGTTTTCTAGAATCTAAGTATCCCATATTCGCAAGGGCCTCAGTTGCACCACAAATTGCAGCAACAATAGTACCAAGCTTTAAAGCTTCGTCAATTCTTTTTAAGATAGGTTGATGAATATCTTCTCTCCAAGTAGTCCCTCCAGGTAAGACTAAAAGATCGTTGCTCTCAAGTGTACATTCGTCAACAGAAATATCTGGTAGTATGCTCAGCCCTCCCATCGTAGTAATCATTTCTTTATTCGTTCCTACTGTCACTACTTCTAAAGGGGGTAAACTTTTTTTGAAATATCTTCCGGAATTTAGTTCAGCAATTAAATATCCATATTCCCAGTCTGACATTGTATTAAATACATAAAGATAAACTTTTTTTGTTTGCATTCAATAACGCTCCAATCACAATTAATATAGCCTATTATAATATAACTTCCCTGACAGATAACGTCAGGGAAGTGATCATACTTGATGAAATTTTATTAATTCCGACAGAACTTCAATAAGTCTTTGCTTAAGACTTATTGGCTCAATAATTTGAATAGATTTACCGTACGGCAAAAGTAGATGAGGTACATATGTATGTAGCATATCTTTTTCGAGAAGAAATACTGCTTGAGTTGAGGTCCGTTCTTGTAAATAATGTCCCAAAAACCAATGTTGGCAAACATCATCCAACGCCCTTTTGTTTCCATTTATAACCAAAGGGATAATTCCTTCCTTACCTTCTATAGTTGGAAGGAGATTGTCCATAAAAAAGTCACGTGCTGAAAAATTTTCTGGTCGGTTAAACTTATTTTCCGTTAGCATTAAGCTTTCAATTCGATCTACTCTAAAGCTACGGATATCATTCCTAAGGTGACAAAATCCAATCACATACCACTTATTATTCCAATAAATAATTCTATAAGGATCAACCAATCTAAATGTTGATTGTTCTTCTTCGCCACATTTAAGGTATAGAATTTTTACAGAGTATCCGTCAGCTACTGCCTGCTCCACCTCCTTCAAGGAAGGCTCCAGTGAGATGGAGCTTAATCGACTTATTACTTCAAGACTGGTAAAACGTTGGTTTATCTTTGTTTCCTGTTCTTGATTTGAATATCTGCTTAGCTTTGATATTGCCTTATTTAGTGCTTCACCTCCATAATATCCGGCTTCTTCTGCAAAAACAGCAGCGTGAAATAGTGAGGTTTGTTCCTCAAAATCAAAAAAAAGAGGAGCGTCAATAAAATTGTTTAATAAAGTGTATCCACCGTTATGGCCTGTTTCTGAAACTATAGGTACTCCACTTGTTGAAAGTGTATCAATATAACGATACACAGTCCTTATATTCATTTCTAACCTTTCTGAAATTTGTTTTGCAGTAATTTTTTTACTTGAATTAAGCATCCATAGAATGGCTAGTATATTGTCAATTTTAGGCATATAAATCCACCTCCAGGTGAGAACGAAAAACTTCAGTAATATCCCGTTTCAGAGCGTCGACTGTTGTAAACTGATTCATAGGAAGACCTTCTTTCTTTGAATTGGTGTTGTGGTAACTTCATTCTACAAGAAAAGGTCTTCCTTTTTGTCATTTACACAAGATATTTTACGCTCTCCTAAAATAACGATGTATATCACCTGTGAAAGAGAGGGCTTTACATGATTAAAAGGGTAGAGCATGTTGCGATTATGGCAACCGATATGGAAGAGTCAATTGCTTTTTATGAGAATTTACTAGGCTTTCAGACGCGGATTAAGGTGAACCGTGGGGATAAAGAGATCGTTTTTTTAACACACGACGGTCTTCCAGGTTTTGAAATCGAGCTTATCCGTGATGTGCAGCAAGAAATTAAATACTCAGCTGATGGTTTAGTCAATCATGTCGCTTTTGTTGTAGATGATGTGGAGCAGGTGATGAAAAAGCTTCAACAAGAAGGGATTCGCTTTCACGCGAAGCATCCGAAAGAAGGCATTGGCCGAAAAACGATTCGTTTTCAAGGACCGAATGGAGAAACGTTGCAATTCGTAGGGGAAAGACACTCGAGTCAAGAGTAAACGGAGCCAACAGTTGGTGATGTGATGGAGGTTTGTTGAGTATCGACAGGACAGGTCACTGCAATCACGTAGGTTTTGCTGCGCTGACGATTCTGCGAAAATGATGTTGAACATTTGAAAAAAGCATTGACTGAAAACGCTTTACATATTAATATTAGATGTGCAAATGATCAAAAGTTAACCAAAAGATAACAACACGTTCATAATTTTAGTCACATGACGTCAAATAATCTCCGAGTCATCAGAGGACTGTTTGTGAAAGCGTTTTTGTACAGCTTCAGAGAGGGAGGAAGTAGATGGGAAATATTCGCGTAGGGATCGTTGGGTTAGGTAGACTTGGACGAATTCATGCTGAAAATATTGCGAACCATGTTCCGGGGTCTGTCTTGCAAGCGAGTTGCAGCATTAACCCAGAAGACTTGGCTTTTGCTAAAGAGTCATTTAATGTGTCTGAAACATATCGGACGTTTGAAGAGATGATCGAGAGCCCTAATCTTGACGCTGTTTGTATCGTTTCTCCTTCCGATTTTCATCCAGAACATATTCGTCAAGCCATGGACAAGGGGTTACATGTATTTTGTGAAAAGCCGATTGGGTTAGATGTTGCTGACATTAAACAGACGATCGATGTGATTAAAGCGCACCCGAGTCAGATTTTTCAACTTGGTTTTATGAGACGTTACGATGAGTCTTATCAATACGCGAAAAAAATGGTGGATGAAGGTCAGCTCGGGGAATTAACGGTCATTCGTTGTTACGGCATTGACCCAAGCTCAGGGTTAGAACAGTTCGTTAAGTTTGCAGGGGCAAGTAAAAGTGGTGGTTTATTTGCCGACATGTCTATTCACGACATAGATTTAGTGCGTTGGTTTACGAAAAAAGAAGTCAGTCGAGTATGGGCGATGGGAAAAAATGCGGCCTACCCGGCGTTGGATCAAGTGAACGAGCTGGAAACTGGAGCAGCGATGATGCAGTTAACAGATCAAACGATGGCCATTTTAGTTGCAGGTAGGAATGCTATTCACGGATATCATGTGGAAACAGAGCTGATCGGAACGAAAGGCATGCTGCGAGTCGCTGCGCAGCCTGAAAAGAACTTAGTCACCGTTTTTGATGAGCATGGGGCGGTGCGACCGATGTCTGAACATTTTTCTGAGCGCTTCAAGGAAGCTTTTATCAATGAAATGAAGGAATTTATTGCTTGTATTAAAGAATGCCGCCAGCCGGAAGTGTCGGCATTTGACGGTCTACAGAGCACACGGGTGGCCATTGCTTGTCAAAAGTCTGTTGAAACAAGTCAAATCATTGACGTTCAATATGAGTTACACCATAGCTAATCACGTGAAGCGACGTAGAGATTGAGATCGTTTGGAGGGTTACTGTATGGGATTAGAAGGTAAGATAAAATTTGGCTGCGCCCCGATCGCTTGGACGAATGACGATATGCCGGAATTAGGCAGCGAAAATTCATTTGAACAGTGCATTAGCGAAATGGCTTTGGCTGGATATACAGGGACGGAAATTGGCAATAAGTACCCGAGAGATCCAGAAGTGTTAAAAAGATATTTACAGCCGCGAAACCTTGAAGTAGCGAGTGCATGGTTTAGCGCGTTTTTAACGACAAAACCATTTGCCGAGACAAAAGAAGCCTTTATCGCCCATCGTGATTTTTTAGCGGCAATGGGTGCTAAGGTCATTGTCGTTTCAGAACAAGGACATAGCATTCAAGGACAAATGGAGACACCGTTGTTTCAAAAAAAGCCAGTATTCACTGATGAAGAATGGAAGCGGTTAACAGAAGGGCTTGAGGCTTTAGGTGATTTAGCTGCTGAAAGAGGAATGGCGATCGTGTATCACCATCATATGGGAACAGGTGTGCAAACGACAGCGGAAATTGAGCGTCTTATGGAAAATACCAATCCTGAAAAAGTGTCTTTATTGTTTGATACAGGTCATCTTGTGTTTTCTGGTGAGGATCCACTGGATGTTTTCCAAAAGTATCATTCCCGGATTAAACATATTCATTTTAAAGATATCCGCTCAACGATTGCTCAAGATGTTAAGGAAAAGAGAATCAGCTTTTTAAACGCTGTTAAAAAAGGAGCGTTTACTGTACCGGGGGATGGAGTTATTCATTTTGAGCCAATTTTGCAAGCGATTAAAGAAAGCGGTTATGAGGGATGGATCGTTGTTGAGGCTGAACAAGACCCCGCGCAGGCGAATCCCTTTGAATATGCATTAAAAGCAAGGCTGTACATCAAGCAAATTTTAAGCAGCATGCGAACGGCATCCAAATAAACGCACAGGCTGTTTCACGGTGCACCATAGAAGATTAAACGCTCTAAACGAAGGGGGAAGCGGCCTTGGATATGTTTTCGATCCTTATTTTTATCGTAATTGTAGGAACGATTGGTATTTTTGCTTTTAAGAAAAGTCGGGCTGTTGACAATAACAGTGCGGATGGGTATTTTTTAGGCGGTCGCAGTTTGACGGGAGTGACGATTGCCGGAGCTATTATTATGACCAACCTCTCGACTGAGCAAATTGTCGGTCAAAATGGTCAAAGCTATGTCGGCGGTATGGAAGTAATGGCATGGGAAGTGACTTCTGCGATTGCCTGTGTCTTATTGGCGCTCGTTTTTTTGCCGAAATATTTGAAATATGGTGTCAGTACAGTTTCAGATTTCATCGAGATTCGCTATGATACGGCAACAAAGAGGGTTGTCTCCGCACTATTTATTTTTACGTATATGACGTCTTTTTTACCGGTTGTTTTGTACTCTGGTTCACTCGTCTTTAATAAAATTTTTCGTGTGGATCAAGCGCTTGGCGTTGACAAGCTTGTAGCCGTAGGTTTAATTGCGGCAGTCATCGGCGTTATTGGTCTTCTCTATTTACTGATTGGTGGTCTTTCTTTAAGTGCGTTTAGTGATACGATATATGGTGTTGCTCTGCTTGTCATTGGACTGTCGATTCCTGTGTTTGGCTTAATCGTTTTAGGCGATGGTCACTTTTTAAACGGTATGAAGACAGTCAAAGACCAAACGCCACATTTGTTAAATGCTATCGGACCGGTTGATTCTACGATTGTACCGTGGCCAACATTGTTTATGGGCATGCTCTTTAACAACTTATTTTTCTGGTGTACCAATCAAATGATTGTCCAAAAGACGCTCGCTGGAAAAAGTTTGAAGGAAGGGCAGAAAGGCGCTTTATATGTTGCTTTCTTCAAAATTTTTGGTGCATTGTTTTTAGTTTTTCCTGGAATCATCGGCTTTAATTTGCTAGGTGATGGCTTAGTTAATGCAGACGATGTTTACCCTTCATTAGTGACGGCGGTATTGCCGCAATGGGGCTATGGGATCTTTGCTGCGGTTATTTTTGGCGCGATTTTAAGTTCATTTGTAGGGGCACTCAATGCGACCGCGACCTTGTTTACCCTTGACTTTTATAAGCCAATGATTAAAAAAGATGCGACAGATCAACAAGTGGCTCGAGCAGGAAAATTTGTAACCATCATTGTCGGTTTAATTTCGGTAACGATTGCACCGTTTATTTCCTTTGCTCCAGCTGGGTTATACGCGGTCGTCCAAGAATTTAATGGCATTTATAGCATGCCGTTACTTGCGCTTGTTGTACTTGGCTTTTATTCTAAATACGTAACCGCTTTCGCAGCTAAAGTAACGTTTGCTTTTCACATTATTATTTATGGTTTATCCAAAATTTTCTTAGACGACGTTCATTATTTATATGTATTAGGCTATCTGTTTTTAGCTGACGTGTTTGTCATGTGGTTCATCGGAAAGATGAAACCGCTTCACAAGCCATTTGCTTTTGAAGAGGACACGAATAAAGTGGATCTTACACCTTGGAAACATCGAAAGTGGGTTTCTGTGGTCGTCATTATTACGATGGTCGGCACGTATCTCTTCTTTTCACCTTGGGGGATTGCCTCATAATTGAACTTAGATAATGAAAGGGTTGAAAATTTTTGAGCGAGATCGTAGTAGGAATTATTGGCGCGGGGAGAATAGGAAAACTACACTTAAACAATATGAAACATATGAGTAACGTTCGTATTAAAGCTGTTTCTGATGTGTTCGCCGATCAAATGGGTGATTTAGGCGTTGAACGGATGACAAAGGATTATCAAGAGATCATTCAAGACCCGGAAATCCAAGTGATTTTCATCTGTTCGCCGACAGATACACATACGACGATCATTAAAGAAGCAGCAAGAGCCGGAAAACATATTTTCTGTGAGAAGCCGATTAGCTTTTCTGATGAGGAAACGCTTGAAGCTTATGAGGTTGTGAAAGAAGCGGGAGTCAAGTTTCAAATCGGCTTTAACCGAAGATTTGACCGGAATTTCAGCAAAGTGAGAAGCATTGTCGAAGCGAAGCAAATTGGTGACCTTCACGTTTTAAAAATAACGTCTAGAGATCCTGAGCCGCCGCCATTGGAGTATGTGCTTCGTTCTGGAGGCCTTTTTGCTGACATGAGTATTCATGATTTTGACATGGCTCGCTTTATTACCAATTCTGAAGTCATAGAGGTATTTGCCCAAGGAGGAGCACTCGTCAACCCGAAAATTGCTGAAGTTGGCGATATTGATACCGCGATCATTCACCTTAAATTTGCGAATGGAGCGCTTGGTGTCATTGATAATAGTCGCCAAGCAGTATACGGTTATGATCAACGATTAGAGGCGTTTGGATCAGAAGGTTCGGCCAATGTGAAAAACGAAGCAGCGTCACGCATAGAGATGTTCGCGAAAGATGGCATTAAGGAAGATAACCCATATCACTTTTTCTTGGAAAGATATAACGATGCTTACATTCAAGAGGTGAGCGATTTCATGACCGCAATTGAACAAGACAAAGAGGTCACGTGTGGTTTTGTTGATGGAATCATGGCACAGCGCATTGCGATCGCGGCGAAAAAATCGATTGACACGGGAATGCCAGTCCAGGTTGAACAATTAAATTCACTTGTTCTTGAATAAGAAAAGGAGTTTGCCTTATGCCACTCATTCGTTTAGATGTAATCGAAGGACGAAGCAAAGAAGAATTAAAAACACTGTTAGATGCTGTTCATCGGGCTGTTGTAGAAGCTTTTGCTGTTCCAGAAAGGGATCGTTATCAAATTGTGACCCAGCATCCCCCACATGAGATGATTATAGAAGATACAGGTCTCGGTTTTGCAAGAAGCCAAAACGTTGTTGTCATTAGCGTGACGAGTACGCAGCGAAGTGACCGTCAAAAAAAGGAATTCTACAACTTGCTCGTGCAAAAGCTTGGAGATCAATGTGGAATTGAGCCAAATGATATTATGGTATCAATTGTTACCAATGGTGCAGGAGAATGGAGTTTTGGCTTTGGTGAAGCCCAGTTCCTCACCGGGAAATTATAAAAGATGAAGCCGTCTCTTAAAGGGAAGACATTTCCACTGAAGAGACGGCTTTTTTAGTTTAATTGGCGATGACGATCTCAAGGTTGTTTTCCTTGGCATAGTTTACATATTCCTCACTGGGCTCTTGATTGGTGATGAGGTGATCGATTTCGTCAAGCCCACAATAGGTCATCAAGCCATATTTGCCAAATTTATCATGGTCAATGAGGAGAAAGACATCGTGACATTTTTGCACGACCATTTGTTTGACATCTGTTTCTAATGGAGAAGCATTGGTAACGCCACTTGTTAGTGAAATACCGGTTGACGCCATGAAAGCTTTATTTATATTGTATGTTCTTAACATGTCAATATTTTGCGGGCTTCCTAAAGAGTTGGTTTTTCTTTCTAAAACACCGCCAATCGAAATAATATTTAAATTTTTGTAAGGAAGTGAACGTACGATAAATTCAATGTTATTTGTAATGATCGTTAAGTTCTTTTCGTAGAGATGTTCAAACATCTCAATCGTCGTTGTCCCTGAATCGATAAAAATCACATCACCATCTTCGACGTATTGAGCCGCTTTTTTCCCAATCAACGTTTTTTCTATTTGATTGCGTACTTTTCGTTCTTGAAAAGACTCAAGATTTTTCGGTTTAACGGCAACGCCGCCATATACTTTTTTAAACAATCCGTTTTCTACTAATTCTTGTACATCTCTGCGGATCGTGTTTTTAGACACTTGGAAGACGGTCACAAGCTCATCTAATGAAGCAGATTCTTTTTCTAAAATATACTCTTCAATTTTTTTAATCCGTTGTTCTTTTATCATTTATTTCACCTTAGCCTTCGATAAATGCATATCTTTTTATAAAAATGGTTCAATACATGACTTTTAGAAAGCATGTATCATGCAGATGATTGCAAAAGTAACTTACCCACGTATGCTTATCTCAGAGACTTGCTCGTTCATTCAAAGGGGAAATAGGGTCACTTGACTAAAGATCCCTAATACATAAATATACCATGACAATATCGTCTAGGGGAATATAAATAAGCACTTAGCGTTTTGTAGAAAAATCGCCATTCATCAGTGCGCTCTATATCGTTTGCAGGAACGTTATGTGTTTAGTGTTTTTACGCGATTTTGGTGGTATATATATTATTCGACTTTTATGCTTTAAAACCTTTGATTGATTCACATGAATCAGGACGAAAAACATGAAAAAGTACGTCGTTTTGTTCGATAGGGATGGCTTAAAAAATGATTCATTAAAGCGCAATAATTCTATGAGTGATATGCGAATAGACATTGAAAAAAAGAACAGTTAACAGATAGGAAATAGTAAAAGCCTGTGATCAAAGTGACCACAGGGTGTTTTATTATCTCTTTTGAATGCGCATCATTGAAGTAGCGCCTTTTAGAAATTCGTAAGGTACTGGTTCAATCGTTACTTTATGACCAAGAGCTATTGCAAGCTGTTTACATGGTTCAAAACTTTTGGACGCTTTGCCGTGTAGACCGACCAAAGGATAAATGCGCAGTTCCTTTCGGCAAACGCGCAAGAGTTCCTCAAGTGATCGTGTGTGAAATGTAACGTCAAAGTGATCGTCATACAAAAAGAGAAAATGGGCTGATAAAACGAGATCAAAATGCTCGTCTGAAAAAGGTAAATGCGGTAATGTAGCTTCAATATAGCGAGCTGGATACGCTAAACGGTCAGCGATGGCTGTTTTTAATGCGGTCATTCGCTCTTTTGCTAATCCTTCAATATTGCCATACTCAGTCCACACGTAACGATCTTGTGTAGGAAGCATTGCTTCTTTAATCGTTTCAAGGTCTATGAGTCCTTTTGCGTGCAGGTCTTCAGCAGTAAACGCATACGCGACGTCACTCGCTACAGCATGAATGCCTTTCGCAGCTGCTTCCGCTGTAAAACTGCAAACACCGGCAGGACAATCCAACACAGTTTGATTAATCAGGTCAGCTTCATTTAAAGCAAACATTCGGACATACTCATGAAAGGTGCGACCAATACAAACGACATCCTCTAGTACCATTCCTCGGCTCATCTCGGCTCTTCTCCTCTCAAATCCTTGCAATTTTATAAAAATATAGCGAAGTATCTTTGTCATGTCAATATAACTAAACATGTTCAATCATATTGATAACCACTTTTATCCAACGTTTTTCTATCGCTTCATTTGAGCAAAAACAAAAGTCTCTGTCATATGTTCACTGTCATTTTTAAGCAATCACTGAAACTGTTCTGCAGATGAGTCACATAGAGGTTTGTAAATAAAGCGTTTGGTGAAGAGTACCATCAGTCATCATCAGTGCCCGTTAAAAGTCATTTCGCTTGTGACGAGCGCTTAACTCATCCTTGTTTAAATATGCAAATCCAAGAAAAGACAAAATGTTGAACAGAGCGTGACAAATACGATCACAAAGCGGTTTGAGCATAGTCATGCGTTTACAAAAACGAGCGAACAATGTACGCTTAAATGTATCTTACAGGTGTTGTACTGTGTTTTAAAGATGAGAGGAGTCAACATGAAACCAATTTCTATTGTAACCGATTCGACTATTGACTTACCGAGTCACTTATTCAAGGGGCTTCCTGTGCATATCGTTCCTTTGACATTAGAGCTTGACGGTCAATCTTATACAGACGGTGTAGATTTAGATGCGACGTCTTTTTTAGAAAAGCTAAAGCAGAGTGTAGCATTGCCGAAAACATCACAACCTCGTCCAGGGTCTTTTTTAGATATATATAATGCATTGGCAGAGAAAGGTCATGACGTCCTTTCTATTCACTTATCTGGAAGGCTCAGCGGGACGGTTGAGGGGGCGAGTATGGCTGCAAATGAAAGCAATGCAAATGTTACTGTCATAGACTCTCTCTTTACATCGAGTGCCCTCGGCTTTCAAGTGCTGGAAGCAGCGATGATGGCTCAAGAAAAAAAGCCAATGGAAGAGATCGTCAAACGGCTAGAAGACATTAAAAATGCGACTTCGCTATATATTATGGTCGATACGCTAGAATATTTGAAAAAAGGTGGTCGGATTGGCCGCGTGAAGGCTTTGCTTGGTTCGATAATGAACATTAAGCCAGTTGCCCGTCTTGAAGACGGCGGGTTATCACCGATTCAATCTGTCCGAACGCATTCACAAATGATTAAGCTGTTTGTTAAACGATTTCAAAAAGAAACGATCGGTCGTCGGGTTGGAAGAGTATCGATTGCTCATGCTGGCACAAAAGAGCTGGCTCTCCGTTTATTGGACCGGTTACGAAGTGAAACCGATGCAGAAATCCATATTGTCGAAACGACGCCCATTATTACATCGCATACTGGTCCTGGTGGCGTTGCGCTTATGTATTATACAGATGAAATGTAGCCGTATTTGTCTATGTGAACAACCACCACATAGACATTTTTAAATAGATTTGATTGAAAAGAAAGAATTTTTAGTATAAAATACAAAAACATACGTACATTTTCAATAAGCTTTGCGCCTATATATTTCGGAATGCGAAGGAACAGAGAGGGGCCGGTGTGTACCATGACAGGAACACGACTATTATTGGAGCATGTCCGCTCCCGACTGGCAATTTATCTTGGGGCAATGCTACTCATGATACTCGCTAATATTTTATTTGCGACCTATCCGAGAATTTTGGGCAGCTTTGCGGATCAGATGACCACTGGTGATGGGAATATCGATACGATTTTACACACTACGTGGCTCTTGCTCGGTGTCGCTGTAGGGTATAGTATTTTTTTCGGTTTCGGACAGTATATGACAATGCGTTTAGGAAGAGCGTTTGAATATAAAGCTCGGAAAAATTTATCGTTTTCTGACAGAAGACTCCCACATCATGGAATGTTAGGACGTTGTCCAATGAGTAAGTGGGAGAAGAATGTCGGTTAGGCGTCAGCCCAAAAGTTGTTTCTTTATTGTGCTATGATATCATCAGTCTTATACAAAAGAAAGGCTGATATTTGGATGGAATTAGATAGTAATAATCATTCAGTATTTCTGATGTACTACGAAGAAGTCAATTTAGGAGATTGTTGTGTCTTGAAACATCTTTATGCATTTAAGGGTGACAGGGTTTCCTCGTTTGGTCGAGGAAGTCAGCTTGTTTTCATCCGTCGTTGCTTGTCTCCGCTCTTCAGCGCACCTGGACTGCGAAGTGTTTTTAAGCCAGGCTGAAAAATAACGGAGAGGTTGCTAAGCGGACGCTAAAAAGGTGTAGAACTATAGAATTTGACGTCACTCGTTGAGCGAGGAAGCTTTTTGGTCGTTAGAGCAGGTCGTCTCACTCTTATTCTTGACACAAATTCGTGACTGAAATGTTTTAATCAGCCGTTCTTTACTGCACTCAAAAAAGGTGCCATGCACACTGTCCTACGATTTCCGTAAAATTAGCAAAAACGCTTAAACGTTAAATTTAGAATGGCTTTTTTGATTTTTGGCAAGAATGTTGGCAAACAAGGCTTTGAAAATGGTGCATCGCTTCAGAGTAAGGAAGTAAAGTGCCGCCGAAACCGCGTTGGAATTTTTGTGCTTCTTCCATCCGGTCAAATAGAAGCACCTGCGGGTCGCAGCATTGAACTCTCGCTTCAGAGCCGATCAAATAGGAAGCTTGTAAGCCGTTAATGGTCGTATCGGTTAAGTAATCTTTACCGAGAAGATGAGTTAAACCGTGTGTCTGCGAGGCTCTTAATAACGCACAGTGAGCACAGCAGGCCTGCTCGATGTGGAGATCATCATACATGAGCTGCATGGCTAACCGTGTGTTTGTTTCTTTCATACAGACAACACAAAGGGAACGACCGTCGGCGTCAGGAGGCGTATGATTCTGAGCGAGAGTAATCCCACCAGGTGTTTTAATGACGTCTCCTTGATCGATTAATGGGCGAATATCGCGATATATGGTCATCTCCGACACTGCTAAACGTTCGCTGAGATCGCTCACACGAAGGGTTGTTTCTTGCTCGAGCCAAGCCATTATTTTTTGTCGTCGTTCGATCGGAAGCATTTTTACATGACCCCCCTAATTTAAATCTTTCTTTGACATTATATCAAAAAACAACATATGTCATCATTTTTTCACAAATTTTATCATGAAGAGGCTTGCGCTTCTTTAAAGGCAGGAGTACACTCATTTGGGAAGATGATGTAAATGAAAGGAATATATTTGTTGATACGTCATCAAAACGAGAAGGAGGACATTGACGTAAAATGAAATTATTAAAATGGTTGGTACCGCTTTCGCTTGTTGGATTTTTGATTGGGTGTCAAGGGGACAATACCGGTGATACGGATGAGCCTGCTGCTGACGCAGAGACGCAAACAGAAGTAGGAGACGATGGTCAAGAAGAAGAGCAAATGCTTACTGGCGCGATTGAGGTCGAGCTTGATGCTCCTGATGAAGCCGCTGTGAACACAGCTGTTGAAACGAAGGCAGCGATCATTGAAGAAGGAGAGCCTGTGGCGGAGGCTGATGTATCCAGTGTTCGTTTCGAGTTTTGGAAGGCAGGGGATCGTGAAAATAGCTGGAAGGAAGATGGCGAAGTTGTAGAGGAAGGTACATATACGGCTGAGGCAACTTTTGAGGCAGACGGGCTTTATTACGTCCAATCCCATGTCACGGCACGCGGAACACACGTTATGCCGAAAGATCAAATCGTTGTAGGTGAAATGACCGAAGAAGACATCGCAGCTGCGGAGAAGGAAGAAGAAGAAAGCGGTGTGTCTGACATGGATAGTATGGAAGGTATGGATCACGAAGGTCATTAATTCATATGAAGCAGAGAAGCCTCTAATTATAGGGCTTGTCTGCTTTTTTAATGAGTTCATCCAACGGCTAGCACAGCAAAAACGAAAACAACGTGGAGAAGTGTACTGATCAGAAGTGAAGGAAAAGGTTTTCCGCGATACATGAGCTTTAGCTCTGCGGCACGGAAATGAGCGGGCAGCACACACATGAGTAAAAGTGTGAGCCCGAGTGATGCCCACGGTCTTGTCGGTGGCCATAATAAGGCAAGTCCACCAACTAGCTCTAAAATACCGATGAGCGCGATGACAAAAACGGGCCTTGGCACATTTGGCGGAACCATTTGAATCAGATGGGCACGATATTTCCCAAAATGCGCGAAAGCCCCGACGACAAACATCGTTGCGACAGCAATTCGCAAAGCATCTACCCAGTCAGTGAGCCATGGCAGGCCAAATAAACCTAATATACATAATCCCCCAAAGACAACGAATAAGACTTTAAATAAATTGGTCATTGTTCCCATCCCTTCAGTTAGAGGGCTTGTGATTGTCTTTGTATTATATCAAGGGGGAAAAGATCGGGATACTATTGGTGTCGGTGGAGCAAAAAGAAGTTAGCAATCTATCACAGAAGTTGTGATATTAAGATAAGGATTGGCAGACAGGGGGGCCTTTGATCAATTAAATTTGCGATAACATACTACGACTTTTAAACATAAATTAGACAGACCTTAAGGTTGAAATTCAAGGTCTGTCAAATTGTTTCTATATAACTAAATGAATGATATGTTGGATGAGCCCAATAACAGCAAAGATAATATACAAAACAAGAAATATACTTGAAAGAATGACGCCGAGCTTCGCAAATTTATCATTATTATGCTTTTTTCCAATAAACCATGCTAGGAGAAAAAGTAGCACGCCAACAATATCATAGAAAAGAGGACTTAAGTTATAAGCACTAAGAAGATATTCACCAAGGCTCAAACCTCTAATGGATAGATAGTTAAATAGGATGGCAAAGATCGCAATAAATAACGAAGAACTCCCTAGACCTAAAGATTTCACATAAACACTCCTTTAGATGATCCAGCAATAATTTTTTTGGTATTATTTTTATTCTGTACAACACCAAAAACTGTTCTTGCTTTAAGAAAGAATACAAAAAGGCCTTTGTAGGGGCAAAAAAGCGCCATACAAAAGCGTTATTCATTTGTAAATTTCTGTTTGACGAACAATGAAGCTATTGAGTAATATTATTTTATGTTAACCGAATAGGAAATGTTCATCATTATAATAAAGCTTGTGACCTAATTTAGCAATTAAAAAAATCTGAGAAGTGAGAAGTTTTTGATGAAACAGATGAATCACTTCATATCAAAAGTAGTACCTGCACTCATCTTGGTCTTATTTTCAGGTGGTTTGTTAACACCTTCAGCGATGGCTCAAGAAAACCAATCAACAACCGAAATCTTAGATGGGATTACTAAGCAATATCTTGAGGAGTTAAGAGATTTTAATAACGAGAACAATCCTGATGTTGCTATTCATGATTTTGAATTAACCGTTGATGAAGAGAAATTGATGAAGTGCAATTTTGATCCAGAAGCTATAAAAAAAGTACTTTATTACGATTTCGAGAAGTTCAAGGAAGAATTTCAGCGTCCAGAGTGGGGACACGAATTGGATGAGTACTTCAATAATAGATCGGGGATTGTCTGATTATCTTTCTTATGTTTTTTGCGATAACTCAGCGTTCAATTTCCATAAACAAAAGTGAAAAAGATGCGTAGCTAAATGGCGCTCATCTTTCTTATGGATAATTTCCCCTTCTGCTTGACTATTGAAATATTCCCCATTTTTGTAATTTATTCTTGATGTATTAGGAATAATGTCATACCAAACCCCTATGATTATGCCTCTATGAAATTAAGAAAGGGAGTTTTGAGAAAGTTAGTTGCTTTAACTACTGTAGCCACATTTACTTTAGGAGCATTCGGTCCTGCTGCATCTGCGCAAGAAAATGAATCAGCCAAAATCTTAGAAGACCTTAGTGCCCAACATCTTCAAGAATTAAGGGAGTACACGGAGGAAAACAATTTTGATGTAGTCATTCATGATTTTGAGCTAACAATGGACGAAGGGAAATTGGAAGATTACAACTTTGATCCATTAGCAATTGAGGCAAAACTCGATAATCAACTTGAAGAAATGAAAGAAAATTTTAAGAATATTGAAAAAGAACAATCAATCAGCCCCATGGCAGTAGATGAATACACAGCAAGCGTTTGGTCAGGTGTCCCAGGAATCGGGCATGCCTATATCAATCAAGATTTTGAAGCAGATGTGTCCAGTGGGAAAATTCATGATGTTAATTTGTTGGGCAGATCATATGACACAGGAATTCAAGTAGGGAGTTGGAAGCACAATAGATCGTGGGCTGATATTTCAAGCAGTGATAGATATTTAGATGTTAGAATGAAGGGAACACTACACTATGGTATTAAAGGTACACCTTTAAGTGGTTCCTTGAGTGCAACTTTTCTTGATAAATTTAGAGCATCTGGAAGCAGACTAGTAAGCCGATAAAAAAACAAAAAGAGCAGGGCATCCCAACGAGGGCACTGAGAACCTAGTTTTTTTAAACCAAAAAAGAGGCGAGTTCTGTTCGATTGTGAACAGAACTTGCCTCTTTTCTTCCTCTTATTGCTGCTCGTTCTCCTCTAAGAGCTTCAGGTTGACCGCGAATATCGTGGTGGTCTCCGCCTGAACGTCCATGCCAAATAGACCCACGGATCTGGCTGTATGAAGCCCGTGAGCATGTTTCAATTCGCTATTTTCCGCTTCGATTTTGTATCGGTCTCGAGCAAGTTCTTTAAAGTGCTTTGTTTCCTGGAACGCATCCTGTTCCTTATGTCCCACCGATTTGATGGTCACAGAATAAGTCTTGCTTTTGGCTCCTTCCTTGTAACAACCCTCTCGTAACGGGCACGTTTTGCACTTTTCGATATCGAAGTAGAAGGTCATTGATTGGTTCTTGCCCTTTAAACTGAGCCACCGTGTACTTTGACACGAGACCTTGTTCTTTCATGATGCGACTGATTCTTCGTCGTGAGACCGACCAACCTTGTTTCTCAAGTGCTTTTTTGATTTTCCGCTGCCCATAGATTTGCCGACTCTTTTGAAAGATATCGACAATCAAAGAGGACAGCTCATCATGTTGCTCATCACGAATACGAGCTTCATAGTAATATGTGCTTCTTGGAAGTTGTAGGACGGCGCACATTGCTGATACCGAGTATTTGTGACGGTTGCTTCGAATCACATCTACTTTCGTCCCATGATCAGCGCGGCTTGCCTTTTAGTAAAGCTTAGCATTTTATATGCTTAGCTGCACTTATACTGTCAAGTGATAGTAAAGCTTAGCATTTCATATGCTTAGCTGCACTTATACTGTAAAGTGCAAATGTCGTTCTCCATCATCAGCTTTTGATTTTCTTTACGTAAGCGAAGGAGCTCTTCCTGTTCAGGTGTACGGTTATCCTTCTCCTTGAACGAACCACTTGTTTTGTGCTGATTCACCCATTTATCGAAGGCAGATGCGGTTAACTCATATTCATCAATCAGTTCACGTCGAGGCTTTCCAGAGGCATGAAGCTTTACAATTTGTTCTTTAAACTCTTGTGTGTAGGTCCGTCTTTCGCGCTTGGTCATAAGCGATTCTCCTCCGTTTGATTTGCGTTAAGTTTACGTGACCTTATTTTATTTGTCTAGTTTAGTGTAACCTGTCCATGTGTTGCATAGTCATTTTTCATGATAAAAGGTCAAAGAGCGTCAGATGATTGAGGCGCTCTATTTTTATGTCTTTAAAGGAACGGAGAGGCGATATTCATTTGCGATAGCAATCACGACAACGGTATAGTAGAACAAGACAAAGCGTGTTGGAGGGAAAATGCATTGACGACCATTTTACTCATTGAAGATGACGAAAAAATTGCCAGTCTTCTACGCGACCAAATTGAAAAATACGGCTATCATGTCGTCACAGTCACTGATTTTGACAGAGTCATGGACGTGTTTCATGAGACGAACCCAGAACTTGTCTTGTTAGATATCAATTTACCGAGCTTTGATGGTTTTTACTGGTGCCGTCAAATCCGAAAAACGTCTGTGTGTCCGGTGATCTTTATTTCAGCACGCACTGGTGGGATGGATCAAGTCATGGCATTGGAAAATGGCGGCGACGATTTTATTACGAAACCGTTCCACACGGAGGTTGTGCTCGCAAAAATTCATAGTCAGCTTAGACGCGCTTATGGTGAATACGCGTCTACAGCGTTTGAGCAAGTGCTAGATAAAGAAGGGCTGATGTTTTATCCAGAACGTTTAGAGATGACGTTCAATGGAAGGACAGTGGCATTATCAAAAAAAGAGTCGGATATCATTGGGCGATTGCTCGAGCGTCATCCGAGAGTGGCGGGGCGTGACGATTTGTTGGAGACGCTTTGGGATACGCAAACGTATGTCGATGAAAATACGCTGAATGTCAATATGAATCGTGTTCGCAGGAAATTTGCCGAGCTCGGCCTTGAGGGGGCTGTGGACACTGTTCGTGGTGCAGGGTATCGGCTCAATGTATTCTGGGGATCGGAGCGTGGCGGTTAATGCGATTATTTCTTCGCGAGCACGCGCTTCTTATCTGTGTACATTTCATTCAGTATGTTGTCATTTTAGCCATTTTTTGGCTCGACGGTTATCCGCGTGTCCTCCCAGCACTATACGCTATTTTTCTCGGCTTATTTTTTCTAGGAGGCTATTTGATATATCACTACGTGACGCGACGACACTTTTATAAACGACTTGAAAACCCGGTGGACTCACCTGGTGAAGCACTCGAGACGACAGATGATGCCCCTGCCTCTCAAGCCTTGGCCGAGCTACTAAAAAGTCAATACTTGCACTATCACAATGCGCAACAAAACGCACAACAAGAGCAAGATAGTCACTTGCGCTATATTGAACAATGGGTCCACCAAATGAAGACCCCTTTGTCGGTGATTGAATTAACAGCGCAGCAGCTTGACGAGCCGGAATCATCCAATCTTCGCGAAGAAACGGAGCGCATGAAGACGGGGTTAAATATGGTGCTTTATATGGCACGCCTCCGTACCATCGAGGACGATTTTCACGTAGCTCCAGTCTCTTTAGAAACGATCGTTCATGAAGTTAACCAAGAAAATAAACGGTTGTTTATTCGCAATGGCGTCTTCCCGCGACTAAATATGCAAAGGCAACACCTCACTGTGGAAAGTGACGAGAAGTGGCTTCGCTTCATCATTACACAGCTCGTGCAAAATGCCGTCAAATATTCTTCCGGGCATGGGAAAGAAGTTGTTTTTACGTTTGCTGAGAGGGACGGTGAGGCAGTCCTGTCGATCACTGACAAAGGTGTTGGTATTCCTGTACAAGATCATAAGCGCATCTTTCGTCCATTTTTTACTGGAGAAAACGGCAGGCATTTTCGGGAGTCGACCGGCATGGGTTTATACTTAGCAAAAGAAGCAACCGATTATTTACATCACCGACTCGAGTTTGAATCTTCGTTAGGTGAAGGGACGACGTTTCGAATTGTATTTACTGAAACGCAAAACCTTACAAAAGTGTAAGGTTCGTGAAAGGAGAATCTATCGTACTTTCTCTTTGTCTTGGCTATCCTATAAATAGAGCTTTTCAAGGAAAGGAGAATGACGATGCTGCAAGTCAATAAAGTGAGTAAGATTTATGAAGGCAAAGTGTCCTATCAGGCGTTGTCAGAGATAGATCTGGATGTCGAGCATGGTGAATTTGTTGGTGTCATGGGACCGTCAGGGAGCGGTAAAACGACATTACTTAATTTAATTGCGACGATTGATGAGCCGACGACTGGAGAAGTCATCATTGATGGAGAACATCCTCATAAGCTGTCTAAAGAAAAGCTTGCCAAGTTTCGTCGTCGTCAGCTAGGGTTTGTATTTCAGGACTTTAATTTGCTTCCAACGTTAACCGTTGAGGAAAATATCGTACTTCCGCTGACACTTGATGGTGTTAAGGTAAAGGAAATGCAGAAGAGAGCGCGGACGATCGCTGAAGCTTTAGGCATTGTTGATTTAATGGATAAACGCATCCACGAAATCTCGGGTGGTCAAGCACAACGGGCAGCGATTGCACGCTCGATGATCCATAAGCCAAAGCTTCTGTTAGCAGACGAGCCAACGGGGAATTTAGATTCAAAATCGTCGAAAAATGTGATGCAGCTTTTAGAGGATATTCATCAGCGTGAGCAGGCGACGATGATGCTTGTGACCCACGATCCTCAAGCAGCAAGCTATTGTGAGCGGGTCGTCTTTATTCGTGACGGTCGGTTGTTCTCGGAAATTCATCGCGGCGCAAACCGTCAAGCGTTTTTTCAACAGATTTTAGATACGTTGTCACTGCTTGGAGGGGATGACCATGACCTTTCGTCAGTTCGCGTTTAACAACGTATTTCGCAATAAACGTTTATATGTGGCGTATTTTTTAAGCAGCTTATTTACGGTCATGGTCTTTTTTACCTTTTCTATTTTTGCAAATCATCCCGCGTTAACAAGCGACATGCATAACGCAGTGGCGACCAGTATGAGCACAGCCGCGTGGATCATTTATATATTTTCAATGTTCTTCGTGCTGTATTCGATGAGTGCATTTTTACAGTCGCGCAAGCGCGAATTCGGTGTGCTCATGATTCAAGGAATGACTGCACGACAAGTGCGCTCGATGGTGTTTTTGGAAAACATGGTGATCGGTTTCTTTGCGACGCTTTGCGGTATATTGTTTGGGCTTGTTTTTGCGAAAGCGATTTTGTTGCTCGCTGAAAATGTTCTTTTAATTGAAGAAACGCTTTACTTCTATGTGCCATTAAAAGCGATTGTGATGACATTTGTGTCGTTTATGCTGTTATTTATTGTCATATCCTTTTTTATTACTGTCGTCCTTCGTACAGGAAAACTTGTGACATTAATCAAAGCTAACCAAATGTCAAAAGGGGAACCGAAAGCATCGATTCTTATTACACTTTTCTCAATCGTGCTAATTGCGGTGGGTTATGGAATTGCCCTTTGGGTAAAAGGGGCGCAAGTTGTTGTTGCTTTAATGCCAGTTGTCATCATCGTCACCATTGGAACTTATTTCTTCTTTACTCAACTTAGTGTGTATGCGATTCGCCGATTAAAAATAAACAAAAGCTTGTTTTGGAAGAAAACGAATATGCTGTTGTTTTCTGATCTTTCTTTTCGGATGAAGGACAATGCACGGAGCTTCTTTATGGTAGCGATGATTTCTACGGTCGCCTTTAGCGCTATTGGCTCTTTGTATGCAGTTCAATCAATTGTGATTGATGGCTACGAAAAAACAAACCCGTACTCATTTACGTATGAACGTATAGAAGGTGATGAACGCAGCAAGACGGTTGAGCAGGACTTGCAAACCATTGAAAGCATTTTCGCTGAGCAAGGCATTGATACGGAACGGGCTGACACGGCACTTCGTTACTTTGATCTTGGCTTAGAGTATATATGGATTGTCTTTAAGCAATCGGATTACAATGAGCTCGTTGGCTTACTTGGAGAAGAGTCTGTTCAAGTAGCGAAGGGTGAGGCAGTCAATGTATACTACGATGGGAAAACCAGTACGCTTGTTGGAGACCGACTAGAGAAAAGGGCAAAAGGAAAAACGATCGAGCTTTCTAACCGATCTGTTCAAGTTGTGGATCAATTCACATCGGATGCTGTAGCACCGTTTAGTTCAGTTCTTGTCATGAACGATGCAGATTATGAACAACTACCAAAACCGACGAGTAAAAGCCTCTTATATACGTGGCAATCTAGTGCAGCAACTAGTGAGCTTATCGAAGTCGCTAAAACGGTTCAACAGCAAGTTCCTGGTTATTACTTTTCAGCGGTTGATTTCAGTGTTTACGAAATTAGCCAAATGTATGGACCCATCCTTTTTGTCGGTTTATTTATCGGTATCGTCTTTTTTGTTTCAGCAGGCAGCTTCTTATATTTCCGCCTGTATAGTGACATTGATCACGATAAGCATAAATTTAAAGCAATTGGGAAGCTAGGCTTAACGACGCAGGAGCTTAAAAAAGTGTTGAATCGCCAGATTGCTTTGCTGTTTTTCACACCGATTGTTGTAGCACTTGTACATGGAGCAGTTGCTTTAACCGCCCTGTCTAATATGTTTGGAAAAACATATTGAATGAATCCATTACGGTGCTCGGTGCCTTTTTAGTCATACAAATCGTTTATTTCTTTATCGTTCGGTTTTTCTATACGAAACAGATTCGGGCAGCGTTGTAAAAACGCTGCTTCAGCCTGTTGAGAAACGCATTCATCCGTCGTTGCTCGTCTCGCTCGTCCGCTCATGAACTGATGTTCAATTCGCGTCATCGCTCGCCTTCGCGCCTAGCCTGAGAAGCGTTTTCAAGCTAGGCTGAAGGACGGGAATGTTGAGAAACGCATTCATCTGTCGTTGCTCGTCTCGCTCGTCCGCTCATGAACTGATGTTGTATTAGGGTGACGAGCGTTTTTCGAGTCAGGCTGAGTTGCTAAGCGGACGCTACACTTAGCTGTTTCGTGTACTGTTACCCTTCGTTTCATGTGTTCGTCTACGAGTGGAAACATGATTTGCCTCGTTGTTCAACATGTTGTCAGCAAGGAAGAATGGCTTCCGGTTAAAGTCAACATGATCGTTTGTGGAATGGGCTAAATAGGGGGTTTTTGCCTCTTGATGTATCAAGGGGCTTTTGATATAGTAGACGGGCGAACGACTGTTAGTCTGTGATAAGATGAAACTGGGACTATGATGTCCCATATAAAAAGACCGTGTGCGTATGCCTTCAAAGAGGCTTATGTGCATGGTCTTCCACGTGTGTGAATCAATGTTTGTCTTTATAGATTATTGAAATGGGGGTGTTTGTTTGTACCATGCAGACACTTGGAAAGAAAAAGTGATTTTATTCTTAAAAATCATTTGGCCGATTGTCGTCACACAAGTTGGATTGGCTGCGATGAACTTTGTCGATACGGTGATGTCGGGGCGCGTAAGTAAGGAAGACCTTGCAGGTGTGGCGATCGGATCAAGCTTATGGATGCCTGTTTTTGTCGGCATTAATGGGATTTTAATGGCGGCATCGCCTTTAATTGCTCATTTGATTGGCCAAGGTAAGCATAAGCATATTAGCAGGACGGTTAGTCAAACGCTATATGTGGCCGTCGGCATGGCGATTGTGCTCTTTATTGCAGGAGCGTTTTTTTTACGGCCAATTTTAGGCTTGATGGAGTTAGAGCCTAAAGTAGAGCATGTTGCTTTTCATTATTTGATCGGGCTGTCCATTGGGATTATTCCGTTGTTTGCCACGAATGTACTGCGTTATTTCTTTGACGCACAAGGTTTTACACGGATTACGATGATGATTATTTTACTCGCCATTCCATTTAATGTTGTCTTAAATGCCGGGTTTATCTTCGGCTATTTCGGGCTTCCAGCGCTGGGAGGGATCGGAGCTGGCTATGCGACAGCAATTACCTATTGGATTACGTTTTTAATTAGTGTAATCATCACGTTTAGAAACCGTACATTTCGTGAACATAAGCTATTTATAAAATGGCCGCGGCCTGAGTTGAAAGCTTGGAAGGAAATTTTGTCTATTGGTGTTCCGATGGGGCTTTCAGTCTTTTTTGAAGCGAGTATTTTTTCTGTCGTCACCTTGTTTATGGGGGCGCTGTTTGACACCTTGACTGTCTCTGCTCACCAGATTGCTCTAAATGTCACATCGATGATCTTTATGGTGCCTTTGAGTATGGCGATGGGACTAACGATATTAGTTGGGTATTCTGTCGGGGGCGGAAAAAGAGAAAATGCAAGACAATATGCAATTCTAGGCGTTGGTGGCAGTATCGGGTTTTTGATGCTCTGTTCGGTCTTCCTCTTTACGTTCCGCGAGGTGATCGCGAGTGCCTATACGACCGATCCGGCAGTCATTCAATTGGCAGGCGCCTTTTTAATGATTGCGACGCTTTACCAAGTGTCTGACGGTGCACAGGCGTCACTTCAAGGGGTGCTGCGTGGTTACAAAGATGTGAACGTTCCTTTTTGGATTGCTTTTGTTTCCTATTGGATCATTGGCATTCCATCAGGCTATATCCTTGCCCAGATGACTACACTTGGTCCATTCGGTTTTTGGGTTGGGATCATTATCGGGTTGACGTCAGCTGCGATCGGCTTTTTAATTCGTCTGCGAACGATCCGCAAAAGAGACAGCCGATTCGTGACGCACTCAGTGAACGAACCAACTCATTGATATGTTTTATGAGAGCATTGCTTAAAGCTGTGGCATAATAAGAGTAGACTTTGCAAAAAAGGAGACATCATTTATGAATTTTGTCACATTAAACAACGGGCTACAGATGCCACAGCTAGGATTTGGGGTATGGCAGGTGGAAAATGACGAAGCGCAAGCAGCTGTCACCAAAGCGCTTCAATCTGGGTACATCTCTATTGATACAGCAATGATTTACAAGAATGAAGCAGGTGTTGGAAAAGCCATTCACGAATCAGGGATGAAAAGAGAAGATTTATTTATTACGACAAAAGTATGGAACAGTGACCAAGGTTACGAAAATACGATTAGAGCGTACGAGGAAAGTCTGCAGCGGCTCGGTCTTGATTACGTTGATTTGTATTTAATTCATTGGCCGACGCCTGAATTTGACCAGTATATTGAAACGTATCAAGCGATGGAAGAATTGTATCGTGCTGGAAAAGTGAAAGCGATCGGTGTCTGTAATTTTGAGATAGAGCACCTTGAGCGTCTTCTTAATGAATGTAGTGTAAAGCCCGTTCTTAATCAAGTCGAATGTCACCCTTACTTGCAGCAAAAAGATATTAAGGCATTTTGTAAGAAACACGATATCTTCGTAGAAGCGTGGAGCCCACTTGATCAAGGGGGTGCGGTATTAGAGGATGAGACGATCTCTGCCATTGCCAAAGCGCACGGTAAATCAAACGCTCAAGTCGTTCTTCGTTGGCATCTGCAAAATGACACGATCGTCATTCCGAAGTCAGTGACACCATCACGGATTGAAGAAAATATCAATGTTTTTGATTTTACGTTATCAGATGAAGAGATGCACTCGATTGATCAGCTTGATCGGAATGCAAGAAAAGGTCCGCATCCGAATGATCTGAACGTGCGTTAACGGTTCATAGAGATACTTTCTAAACTACGGTTTCCTATAAAGGGAAGCCGTTTTTTTGTTGCATAAATCCGGTGAAATTCGCAGATAGTAAGAAGACAATTTACAGGAGAATGGTGGGGTACTGATGAGTGAAGATGATGCGCTTGGTCACTTGAACAATCTCACGGAAGCGATTCTCCAACTTACCTTTGGCAGAAACGATGTCAAGCGCCTTGATCGAACGCTACGATCACAGAATGTCAACCTTACGTTTGTCTACGTAGACACGCTCATTCAACAAGAACGAGTGAATGAGATGATGACTGTTATTCTACAAGAAAATGACTCATTGAAGATATTGAGCTTCCTTGGCAGCACCACGGTAGAATCGTTTGAAATCGCTAAAGAAAAGCTGATGACTGGACATGTACTTATACAGGCAGGCAGTAAAAAATGGTTTGCAGTATCTGCGCCTGACACGACCGGGAGGGCAATTGAGAGTTCTGATACCGAAACGATTCTATACGGTGCAAAAGACAGCTTTACCGAACAAATCAATCAGAATATTATGCTGATCCGTCGACGAATTAAGCACGCTCGCCTGTGCACACATGAGTTTAAGGCAGGCTCTTTGACGCGGACAAAAATGGTGCTCATGTCGATCGACGGTATTACAAACTCAGATGTGATTCAAACTGTGAAAAATAAGCTAAAAAAAATCAATTTTGACATGATTTTAAACTCATCCAATGTCGCTGAATTTATTGAAGATCACACAAATAGCATTTTTCCGCAGTTTGAGCAGACAGACTTACCAGATTATTGTGCTGACTCGTTAGGTAAAGGAAAAATTGTCCTTTTGATTGAGAATTCACCTTTCGTGCTAATCGGCCCAACGACGTTTTTCGATTTATTCACTTCACCTGAAGACTATATTCATAAGTGGCTGATTGCTAGCAGCCTTCGGATCATTCGTTATATTGGCTTTGTTCTCTCCTTATTAATCGTGCCGATCTATGTTGCATTGACGACGCACCATTATCAAATGATACCTTTGCAAATTCTTTATGTGCTGACAGATTCACGGAATCAGTTGCCATTTTCGCCATTCTGGGAAGCTTTTTTCATGCTTTTCTTAGTTGAAATTTTAAAAGAAGCGAGCTTAAGAATGCCCTCTAAAACAAGTCAGACATTGGGCATCGTCGGAGGTATTGTTATTGGGGACGCGGCAGTGCGGGCAGGGTTTGTTAGTGTTTTATTGATCGTTTTAATTGGTGTCTCTGCCATTGCTTCCTTCTTAGTACCTAATTATTTGTTATCTAAAACGAATACAATCATCCAATTTGTTTTTTTAATTCTTTCCTTTTTAATGGGGTTTTTCGGTATTATTGTTGGCTTAATCGGTTTGTTGGCTCATTTAAACGGACTTACGTCTTTAAAGAAACCCTATTTAGCCCCAGTAGCTCCATTTTATTGGAGTGATTGGAAAGACTTTCTGCTTCGATTTCCGATTCCTTGGATGAAAACTCGTCCGGATCATTTGGAAGCTAAAAACAAATGGCGTATCACCCGGAGGAGGTAACATGAAGTTTACTTTATTTGATCGATCTGCAACATTTGGCGGTGGCTATGTTTTTGCCGTCGTCAATCGTTTGCAAATGCTGTATTTTGTTCTTATTCTTCCTGAGCAGCTCATGCGTTCGCACATGCTAATATTGATTATCTTGATAGGATTGGTGTCACAACTCAACCTATGGATTTTAGCAAAGGGATTATCCACAAAAGAGCTGCGAACCTTTGAAGATTTAGAGCGTATGTTCGGAAAACCGCTTTTGGCAGTTTTAATCACGTTGGGCTTAGGTGCGCTTCTTTTAAAAATGTGTGTGTTTACACTTGGATACGCTGAATTGATTCAGCAGTTTATTTTTACTTCACTAAGTGAACAGTGGATCATTGCGATTGTTATTGCCGTATCAATTTATATAGCGATCCGTGGCATGGAAAAAACAATTCGCTTTGGAATCATTGCCTTTCTATTTTCCTCTTGGATGATCATTGCTTTCATCTTTCTTTTTGTAACATCCTTTGACTCGTTATACCATCTTTCCGACGTTATCCCGCATCAATGGCAAGATGTTCGTTTAATCAACGTCCTGCTAATTATGTCTTCATTGTCTGGACCAGAATTTTTAATATGTTTATTTCCTTGGGTTGGAAAAGGAGGCAACTTATTAAAATGGTTATCGCTTGGAAATGCGCTATCTGTACTTGAATACGTTTTTTTGTTTGCGGCAACCCTCGTCTTTTTTGGTGAAGGCTATTTAAAGGAAGTGTCTTTCCCTTTTGTCAACATGATTCAATACATGCAAACATCATTTATTGAACGAATTGAGGTGATTTTTTTATCATTTCACGCGTTTCATTTTATTTTTGCGAATGCTTTGTTTGGCTTAAGTTTTTATGGAGGAATCCGATTTTTGTTAGGGCGACTTCAAAAGGCCAATTCACGCCTAGGTTTGCTTGCTACATTTAGTTTAATAGGGATCGCGATGCTTGTAGCGTCTGAATGGTTGTGGGAAGGCTTTCACTTAAATACTTTCACGATCATTCAAGTATATGTTGGTGCGTTCACGTATGTTGTTGTGCCTACATTGTTTTATACAGTGATCCGTTTAAGAAGGGGGCAGCGATTCATATGATTCACATTGCGAAACTGCTGATCATCATTTTGTTCGTCGTGCTTTTGTTTAAGGATGGTCCTCCGTTTGTTAAACACAATATCGTTGAAGAAATATCGCCTGCTATTTTTTGGTCAATGCAAAGAGGTGAAGATGACAAAATTGAGATTAGTACGGTCGTGCCTCCGGTTTCAAAAGAGCAAAAAAACGTGTTGTCTCTCGAAATTTCATTGTTAAAGGAAGCAAAAAAGCATTTAACCTGGAGCATTTCCGAGAATTGCAATTAGGTCAGCTGCGCCTTTTGTTTATTCAGGAGGAACTCTTAGACAGTAGCATTATGCCTTTTTTACAGACGATTATGAATGACCATGATATCTCGCCACGCCTTTTTTTAGTCCTTGTGGAAGGGGACTTAAACGCATATCTATCTAACAAAGCTAATCAAAAGGATTTTGATTACAAGCTGTGGCGCATGTTTAAGCATTATGAGCAGGATAACGATGGGTCGTTAACCGTTCAAAATATTCACCAGTTCTTAAAAAGAATGTATGGTTCAGGGATTGATCCTGTTCTTCCGACCTTTTCAGCAAGCGCGGACAGTTTGACATACAATGGAACAGCCTTGTTTAAACATGATCGGTACGTTGATATAGCATCAGATGAGGATGATCAAATTTTTCAAATGCTCGACCACAGCAGTTTCCTGAGGGCGATTACGATTCCAGAGTTAAAGGTTGCACTCGGAAATGTGACGACAAATGTTGACATTTCATTTAGTGATGATTTCTCTAAGGCAAGCTTCCATACGGTTTTAAAGGGATGGATCAGTGAGTATAGAGGAAAGAAAGACATTATGAATGAACACGATCTAAATAAGCTGACCGAGGAAATTGAGGGCTATTTAAAGAAACGAACAGAATCATTCCTCGCCCAATTACAAGAAAAACGTGTATACCCATTTAAAGATGGTCCTAATCGATTTCGTTTTTTACATGCCTCAGTTGACGAAAAGAGATGGGAAGAAAGCTGGCCCGCAATGGACATCGACGTACAATATCAAGTTCATTTTGTTGATCGTGGGTAAAGCTTGTGATCCTTTAAGGACATTTTTAAAAAAGTAAAACAGCCTTACCCTTTTCTCTAAGTTGTTTTTGCTAGACGAATAACGATAAACGTGGCACGATATGGAGAAGGGAAGGGGACGATTGCATGGATGTTTCACTATGGATGTCTTTTATTGGCGTAGCGATTGTGCTGACAGTCTCACCGGGGCCGGATGTGCTGTTTGTGACGGCGCAAAGTGCGAGTTATGGACGCAGAGCCGGTATTGCGACGGCTTTAGGGCTTTGTACAGGGCTTCTTGGACATACAGCCGCCGCCGTGCTTGGTATCTCTGCAGTAGTGTATCAATCGAGTATGGCATTTCAACTCGTCAAGTACGCTGGGGCGATCTATCTTTTGTATTTGGCCTGGCAGGCATTTCGGGAACGAAATGAGCGAAATGCAATCGGTCAAGTGAAAAAGCAATCGTTGCCTGTATTGTATCGCCGTGGTATTTTAATGAATTTGTTAAATCCAAAGGTGTCATTATTTTTTCTGGCTTTGTTGCCACAATTTGTTTCTACAAATGGAGCGTTAAGCGTGCCTTTGCAAATGCTGTTTCTCGGCGCATTGTTCATTATACAGGCGCTGGTCGTATTTGCCATCGTATCTTTCGTAGCAGGGCGTCTAGGTCAAGCTCTGCAAGAAAGACCGCAAATGATCAAATGGTTCGCTTACGGGAAAGCGGCAATATTTACAGCGCTTAGTATTCGGTTGGCTTTGTCTGACCGTTAATAGGAGCAAAAACCGTATGTTTTAACTGGATTTCTTGTCCGGTTTCTTCGTTTTATCGTTTTCTGACAGAAGACTCCCACTTCAAGGAATGTTAGGACGTTGTCCAATGAGTAAGTGGGAGATGAATGTCGGTTAGTCGTAAGCCTAAAAGTTGTTTCTTTTTTGTGCTATAATATCATCAGTCTAATATAAAAGAAAAGCTGAGATTTCGATGAAAATAGATGGTCATAATCATCAGTGTTTTTGATGTACTACCACCTTGTATTCGTTGTTAAATACCGTAGAAAAGTCTTTGACGACGACATGTCTGACTATGCAAAAGATATGTTTGTAAAGTGAGGTG
>NZ_JAALFC010000034.1 GCF_011058155.1 Litoribacterium kuwaitense
TATTGTATTTCTTGCCTAACTTTACAAACATGCCTTTTGCATAGTCAGACATGTCGTCGTCAAAGACTTTTCTACGGTATTTAACAACGAATACAAGGTGGTAGTACATCAGAAATACTGAATGATTATTACTATCTAATTCCATCCAAATATCACCCTTTCTTTTGTATAAGACTGATGATATCATAGCACAAAAAAGAAACAACTTTTGGGCTGACGCCTAACCGACATTCATCTCCCACTTACTCATTGGAAAGTCCTACACATTCCTTGAAGTGGGAGTCTTCTGTCAGAAAACGATAAAGTTTACAATGTGAGTTGATTGGGAACAAAAAGAACAAGTGTTTAAAAAAACGCTAATGGAGGTTCTTGACATGTTATACAAAGGAAAAGAGCTTGAATCTTACAAACTTGGTGCAACGGATGGTGATATCGGAAAGATCGAAGACTTTTACTTCGATGAAAGCCAGTTTGTTGTTCGTTATATCGTTGCCGATACAAGAACGTGGTTTTTTGGCGGTGAGGTTCTTTTAAGCCCTGAAGCATTCCAAAAAGTGGATCCCTCAGATAGGATCGTTCATGTTAATTTGACGAAAGATCAAATTAAGGATAGTCCAAAACCAAACCAAGAACAGCCGATCAACAGACAGTTTGAGAAAGATTTAAGTGATTTTCATGGATGGCGATATTATTGGCTGAGCGCTGGAGGGGCAGGTGCTGGATATAATACGCCAGGCACAGGCGCTCCTGGACCAGTCGTCCCCGTTGCCCCGGTCCCGGAAGAAGCAGGAAGTCATTCGCAACGCAACCTTGATGAAACTGTCGATGAAACACATGAAGGGTATGAAGAAAAAGAGCTTGAAGAGCATCTTCAACATGAAAATAGTCAGCTGCAAAGTATGGATGACTTAAAAGGATACGAAGTGCATGTGAAAGAAGGATACGTCGGGAAGATCGATGACATGATTTTAGAAGATGGTACATGGAAAATCCGCTACCTCGTCGTCGACGTCGGAATAGGGATTGATACGAAGCTCGTGTTAATCTCTCCTGATTGGGTGAAAGAAATTAGCTGGATCGACCAAACGATCACTGCACCCCTTGAGCATGACTTAGTTGAACATGCGCCGGTATTTGAAGAAGACCAGCCGCTCACGAGAGAATATGAAGAAAAGCTCTATGATTACTATAACCAACAGCGATATTGGTAAGAAACATGCCCCCCTCTCTTTGGAAGAGGGGGGTAGTCGGTTGTATAGCTGTCTACGTACTTAGAAGAAAACTTGAATCGTATTCAAAACAATTCCTAGCACAAAGATAACTATATACATCCAGATAAATACTTGCGACAAAATGAAACCTGCGCGTGCAAATAAATCTTTCTTATATCTCTTTCCAATGAACCAGGCCAACAGGAAAAGTAGTACACCAGCATATGCATAATAATTTGAGAGACCGATAGGCTTTAACAGATACTCCCCTAAAATCACACCTCGATTAAACGAAAGATGATTAAACAAAGCAGCAAAAACGACGATGACTAATGAAATACTGCCTAACCCAAAAGACTTCTTCTCTAAAGCTATCAATTTCACACCCATCACCCCAAAACTTCATTGATCACCTGATCATCAAACTACTTAACAACTGTCCATTATATGGGTTATATTCCATAAATATTCGACAATTCCCTTTAATTCCCTTACACTTTATCTTCAGAGGATGACATCGTTTAGCGTGCCCTATATGCCTTTAGCACGACGATTCTCTTTCTTAGATCGATCCATGTTAAAAGTAAGCATAAAAAACCTTCATACCCCCGCATTACGGTTGGTAGAAGGCTTCTGCTTTAAGCGGTCAAGCACGACAGCGACTTCGGCACGTGTGACTGACTTATTGGGATGGAACGTTTGATCTGAGTATCCTGTTAGGTAACCGGATAAGCTCACCTTGTTTATCGCTTCAACTGCCCAAAACCCTGAAGGAACGTCTGAATAAACGATGGTTTCATCACCTTCATTTTCAGGGATAAGGCGGCTCACCATTTGTGCCAATTCTGCTCGCGTCATTTCCCGATTCGGCCTAAATTTGTCAGCAGTTGCTCCTTTCATTAATCCTACACTTGAACTGTATTGTATCGCATCAAATGCCCAATGAAACGTAGGAACGTCCGTATAAGCTAAGGCAGATTGCTGTTTAGGAAGCTGTTCAAATGCCCGAGACATAATTGTCGCCATCTCTGCACGTGTCACCTTCCTATTGACACCAAAGCTTCCATCGACGTATCCCTTCATCCAGCCTTGTTCAATGACGTCATTTAATTCATCCTCAGCCCAATGCCCATTGACATCTGTTAAGGGGGCCGCATCAACGCGCTGCATATGTATTACGATGAGTGCCAGGCAAACAAGCGCTGATAATCCCCATTGAATCCTTGGCTGCATTTCACTTTTCCCCTTTCGCACATGCGTATCCATTTCCAAATCGCAAAAACAAAGCTCTTACCAATGTAAATTCGACATCCGTTATGCATTTTCTGAGTATGTTATGAAGACTTTTTAGTGTCATCACCAAAATGACATGGCTTTTTAACGTCGTAAAAGAGCCCTGATGTCACACGGCTCTTTTACGAACATCGATTTCATTGTCAAGGAAAGGCGCTGCATTTGCAATATGTCTCTGTACATAAAGTTTGCTCCTCCTCAGGCACCATAGATAAAGCAAGAACTCTTTCTCTATCTATTCCCTTTTGAGAGGAGCTTTTAAACCTCATCAGTGCATTCACGAAGGAAATACGGTTTCTCTCGTTTCATTAATGACTGCCACTAATCGACGCATCCCTTCCTCGATCAGTTCAGGCTTTGCATGTGTAAAGTTCAGGCGCAGTGTGCTTTCGTTTGCATTGGATACATAAAACGGAGATCCAGGCACAAAAGCCACTCCTTTTTCAACTGCTTGCGGTAACAACGCTGCAGTATTTACATGAGAAGGCATGCGTACCCAGAAAAACATACCACCTCGTGGCTCAACGTAGTCTAGCCCTTCCAATTGAATGCTGTCTAATAAATCTTTCATAACGAGCATCCGTTCCTTATACGCATGGCAAAGAGATTCAATGTGTCCGTCTAAATCAAAGTCGTTCATTAAGTTGACCATAGCTACTTGCGAAAGGGTGTTTGTGTGTAAATCCGTTGCCTGCTTCGCCTGTGCCATCATACGGATCATTTGAAACGGACCGACAATCCAGCCGATACGCAACGCGGGTGCTACTGTTTTTGAAAAAGTGCTCGTATATAGCACATATTTATTTTCATCATCAAGCGCGGCAATTGGCGTATAGCTGCCTTGCCCTTCAAATTGAATGTCGCCATATGGGTCATCTTCAAAAATAACGACTTGATGCTTTTTAGCGATGTTTAACAGTGATTTTCTCCGCTCTAACGACCACATTTTTCCTTCTGGATTTGAAAAGGTCGGTACAACGTATACACATTTAGGCTTTAATCGTTTCACTTTATCCTCAAGATCTTCCAAGTCCATGCCATCGTCATCAGAGACGACTGGTACAACACGAACCTCATACGATTCAAACACTTGTAGAGCGGCTAAGTACGTAGGATTTTCAGTAAGTACAATATCTCCTGGATTAAACATCACTCTTGCAAAAAGGTCAATGGCCTGCTGTGAACCTGAAGTCACTAAGACATGATCACTCGAACGCTGAATGCCTTTAAGCTTCATGCGGTTAGCTAAACATTCGCGTAAAGGTCGATGTCCTTCAGTTTCTCCATATTGCAACGCTTTATTATCACCTGCGGTCAAAGCTTTGTGAAACGCATTTCTCATCGCCTCCACAGGAAACATGTCTTCATCTGGCAAACCTCCTGCAAACGAGATGACCTCTCCCTTATTAACGACCTTCAAGATATCCCTTACCGCAGAAGATTGCATATAACGCACACGTTGCGCAAATCCGTATTTCACTTCAAACACCAGCTTTCTGTATGATAGAACTTTTTCTAGTCTTATTATCCGTCGAAAATTCTGACAATATACACGTAAAAAAGGCTGCTTGTCGTCAACACATCCTTCTTTCATGTAGAGCATTAAAGGTCGAGCGAATAAAAAACCATGTGAATTGTGTCCCTTTATTGTAACACAATTCATCATGGTCGTGTGTATAGATTTATCGATTGTCTTATTTATCCATTGTTTCAACACTAATGGCTAGCGGCGTACTTGATCCACCGGCATGCATGAGGTCAAATTCCAGCACGGTCTCTCCTTGAGAAACGGTTTGTCGATAAATTAAAATGGACTCTTTCATCGGGTTCGTCAACGGAATGACGAAAGTACCTGCTCTTGTCTTTAACACACCTGAATAATTTCCTCCACGTGGATTCAACTGTACTTCGACGACCTCTGTGCCTGGCGTCGTTTTCTTTACAGGAATACGAACACGATATACAGCACCAAAATGTCCAATATTCGCTTGCGTCAGCTCAGGAATTGTACTGTCTTCTTTAGACATGAGGTTATCTGTGACACCGTTTGAGATCATATATGACTTCGTAGGCGCTCCAACCCGATATTCTGGAAATGTCGATTGAATCGTACTTCCCGGCCATGTGCCACGAGGATGGCGACGATAATCTAACGGAAGGATATCTCCTTTAATCTCCTCAAGACCATCAGACGATGATTTTGATACGACCGTTCGCAAACGGTAATTGAGTGGACCTTCACCTTTTTTGGCAACAGTTAAATCGTGGATGAAGCTGACGAGTTGATCTGGTCGAACGCGAAAGCTGTCAAGCACAAGCGTTTCTCCTGGTTTAACCACTTCATCTTCCGTCGGCTTGTTGACTAATTGGTCTGTCATTGCCTCTACCGTAAGAGGAATACCAACATCCTTCATTGGTTGGGACATACGGCCGATTTTTGTCGTTCCTCTTATTTCGTTAATGGATAAGCTGTTTTCTGTTGATAAGTTTTCAATGGTAATACCGATAAAAATATCTTCAGCAATTCGATTTAATGATAACCAAAAAAGCGATGGTCTTGTGTCCGCTGTGTTTCATCTGTGATCGTATCTTCCCATAGCACTCCTTCATCTTCTTTGACTGTCATATGAGAGATGACTTCTGGGTTATCACTGACAAACATACGTCGGTCATCAACGAACTCAGCATTTTCGGTATACACAGCTCTCCGAACAGGCGCTTCTAGCTTCGGGAGCACAGGAAGCCCGTGCAGCCTTGTAAATTCATGGTCGGGAGGCTCTTCAGCTGTTGGCTGTTCATCTAATTTTGTATCGAGTGTAATACGGTAATTTTCTTTTTCCCATGAGATTGTAAAATCGAACACTTCTGCTGCTTGACGTAACGAAACAAACGTATGTCCCTCATAAATAACAGCTGGTGTATCAATCCGTTCTTGAACTCCATCATAATAGGCTTCGTATTCACCTGGTTCAATTTTCATTTCATGCTCTTGATTTTGAATTGTCACTTCATAAGCTTCCTGATCCCACGACACTCTCCAGCCGAAGAGCTCTGACATTGCGCGGAGTGGCAACATTGTTCGCCCATTTAAGTTGTAAACCTCGTATTCTAAAACAGCCTCATTTCCATCAATTTCAAGTTCAAGAAAAACAGGCTTCATTTTTTCTTTTAATTCTGTCTGTGTCCACGGCTGCGCACGGTTATGTTCATCATCTACAGCTGCAGCCGCAGGAACCGATAATGTCAAGCCTAGACCAAGGGCTAATATAGCCGAAAAAACTTTTCTCATCTCCGTTTTCTCCTTCTCCTCACAAAATAAGGGGACGCTGTTCATTTTTCTATCTTCCCCTAACGAAATACCTTCTACCCCTATGTAGCTTAACCAACTGGCCCGTGTGGAGACGCCAATCTCCTCAAATAGCCAAAGCAAAAAACGCCTGAGTAGACGCGCGTTGCCCTCCTTTCAACCTTGCGGATCATTTGCGCACAGCTTTCGAGTCATTCAAATCAATGTGCTCTACTCTATATATTCGATCACAATATATATTTTCTTTCCGATCTTTGCCTAATTAAGAAAATTATTGAGAATTCATGAAGTGAGCATGTACAATCATATCAAAGAATACATTGCTTTTAAAAGGAGGACGCTTTATGAAACGCCGTGTTGCGATCATTACAGGGGGAGCTTCAGGAATCGGGAAGGCAACTTCTCTTAAATTAAGTAGTGAAGGATATGACCTTGCGCTTTTTGACGCGGACAACGAGAGGCTTACCGAGACGTTGCAGGAACTAACGCATCATCACACCCAACATATCGGGTGTTGTATTGATGTATCATCCGACGTCGAAGTTCAACGCGCTGTAAATGAGGTTGCCGAGCATTTTGGTCACATCGATGCTGTATTTGCGAATGCAGGCGTGAACGGTACTTTTGCACCAATAGAAAACCTGACTGCTGCTGATTGGAACCATACGATGCAGACCAATCATAAGAGCGCTTTCTTAATAACAAAATATACGATCCCTTACTTAAAAAAGACGCAAGGAGCGATTGTGTATACGAGCTCAGTCAATGGAACGCGTAATTTTAATAATGTCGGTGCTTCAATTTACAGCAGTTCTAAAGCTGCACAAGTCGCATTTATGAAAATGGCTGCTTTAGAGCTTGGTAGCTATGGCATTCGTGTCAATGCTGTCTGTCCGGGAGCTATTCAAACGAACATTCATGAGCGAACCGATCATAAGAGTGAGCAGTTAAAAAAGGTTACCGCCCCTGTTGAATTTCCAAATGGCCCTCACGTTCTCACAAACGGTGCCGCTCCCGCTGAAAAAGTAGCAGACGTCGTAAGCTTCCTTTTTTCCGAGCAATCTGCCCACATCTCGGGAACGGACATTTATGTCGATGGGGCAGATTCATTGTTATATTAGCTACTCTTCGATAAATAAAAAGGATCCAAAAACAGGTCTTTTTTCGCTAATCTGCTTCATCTAGTGTCTTCTTTAGTTGTTGAAGATTGTTCAACAATCGCACCCGTTTGCTTACTTAGATGTTTCAATATGTTTCCCTTTTTTAATGGCAAGTAGGTGAAATTCTGCGTTAGCCTCACTGTACTCAGTATAAACATCAGTTAATGTTTCCCATTCGTATGGAGACTCATTAATAATCTTTTTAAAAGTCTTTTCACGTGCATATCCTTTTAAAATACAGTTTACGAAAACTCCACCTTCTTTGAGTTCGGTTAGTATTTTGTTTACAAACTCGGTCTCTCTTTGTAAATCATTTTTATAAAAATGTAACATTGAATCTAATAATACAATATCAATGTCCTTGGATATCGGAAAGTCATATACGTTATCTACTATGCCTTCAACATCTATATTTCTTTTTTTAGCTTCCTCATTAAGTTGGCCTATCCCTATTGAAGAATGGTCAATTCCAATAACTTTATATCCTAATTCTCCAATGAACAATGAATCTCTTCCTTGCCCACATCCTAAGTCAAGAGCGATTCCTTTAGGTTGATAATTTGTGAAAAAATCAATGAGACCTGGATATGGATTTCCAAAATAATTAAGCTCTTGGTAATAATCATCGTATGCTACTTTTTCATTAAAACCTCCACAATAATAAATCCTATCTATTATTAACATAGTTCATCAATCTGACCCGTTTGTTGAATAACTGAAAGCACTAATATTGATACGTTCTTAATGACCGATAAGTTTCATTAATTGATAATAAACAACTTTCCACTATCATGTTGCTTATATAGCCATTATCACTTCTATGCTTCACGACATCTAGGAATTGAAACCAATTCAAATAATGGTCGAGGTATTTTGTCGCCACGCCATTAAATCGTTGTATCCAGCCTTTTAACCGACTGTGGTAGTTATTCACGTTTTTAATATGGTAAATGCCCCTTACCCGCTCGACTGCATCTGATTTGAAGCGATAATGCTCGACGATACTTTGTCGGTGGAAAAAGCTCTCCAAGCATTGGTGCATGGCGTGTTGTCTGGCGTTATATTTGAACCTATTGTTTCGTCTAAGTTAGACTTAATAAGTCGCCCTCGTCCAAGAACACCTGAATAGGTCACTTTCTGTCGGTCTCTTGCAATAAGGACACAAACTTGTTCACGGACTTATGCATCGAAACTGTGAGGAACCACCACGCTTTCTTGGTTTACGTTCTTTGATATTTCGCTTGCTTTCGGAGTAAAGGAAATATGTTTCATCCATTTCTACAATACCTGAGAAGATATTAAAGTCCATCTGTTTTAGAGTAGCCAATAATTTATGCCTCCAATAGAACAAAGTAACAAAATGAACTCCTCCGATAAGTTCTGCCGATTTACGAAAGGAGCGACCTTCCAACATACATTTAATGAATTTTATCCATTTATCAGGCTTATGGGTACGATAAAGTGGAGTATTTGTGACAACCGTAAATGTTTTCTTATAGTCTTTACAACGGTAACGTTGCCGTTCAACTTCTTTTTTCACCACTATAACCATCTTTATTTTTACGTTCATTTACTTCTTAGAAAACTGGTTCACTCGCTGAAAATGACGTAAGGAAAGTAGTAAAGAATTCCTTTAAACGATGCTGTTCAACAGGTTTCAATTTTTGGATTTCCTTTATTATTTCACTTAACTTCATTTGGGAGCACTCCAAACAAATATTCTCATCCTAATTATAGAACGTTTGCTCCCTTTAAGCAAATATCAACAGAGTTATTTAACATAGCCAAAATTAAAGAAGAGAAAACACCTCATTTTGCTTTTTGCGGTAGCAAAAATCATAATCCTTTAAAAGGGGTGCCCCTTTTTGCCATATCAGCAGGTACATTTTTTCCTCCCCAAACTTGCACAGCTGTCCACGGCTTCGCCTCTTCAGACCAGAAGGGGTGCGATGCCTTTAAGCCAAGCGGTACAAACCCCAATGCTGCGAGGTAAGTACTGCCGGTAGATATGTAACTCTCTGCCAACAGAGGCTGATGACCAGCAAATCCTAAAGTTAGCCAGCCGTTTTCGTCAAAGGTTCCTAGCCTGTACATTTGCCTTTTTAACACTTCTGTCAATGCGGCCCGAACTTGACCATTTGCGACGCATTCTGGTAGACATTCCTCATAAGCAGCCATTCCTAACGCATGCAGACAACCAAATCGATAGGCTAATGAACGGCCAACCGCGGGATAGGTTCCTTCTGGTGAAATTAATCGTTCTTGGATTGCAGCATATCTTGACAGCCTTGAAGGAATCTCTTCTTTCATCTGCCGCCAAGCGTCATCTATCAACGGCACATTTTGCGTAATGTCATACAGCATCGGCAAGATGACGAAGCTATTATAGTAGTCCATGTGAAATTCGGGACCATCTTGATAGTGCCCATCACCTGCATACCATTGTTCATGCTGTCGCAACGCATAATCGACTCTCATCGGATCCCAGTCTTCGCCAAGAATATATAAGGCTGCCTCAGTCGTAGCCGAAAATAATAACCAGTTATTTGGATGAGGTTTTCGGCTTCTGGATGCCTTTAGAGCATGGACAAGCTGATTTTTCACCGTTGTAGATAAAGTTACATATAATGCTGGACAACGGAGAATACTTTGCGATAAAAAGCCAGTATCAACAATCGGTTGCTGCCCTACAGAAAAATTTGCGTAATCTGGGGAGACCGGATCCGTTATGACATCAATTGCTTCCTGGGCAAGCGTCCATAATTGTCGCCTTACTACTTCCTCTGCTTCATCCTCTTGTTCTGTCGCCAACCACGGCGCCATCCCTGCCATTAAACGACCAAAGGTTTCAAGAATGAGGTAATCCTCTCTTCCCGTTCCTCGTTGTTCACACGGCATCGATTTTGCAAGCTCGCGTTTTGCTAACGCTTCCAAAGGTGGTGTAGCCAATTTTTCTAACATTTGCAGCCAAATGGCTCTTTCGGACATCGTCATTTTTCACCCTTTTCATCGTCTTCGTCCTTAGCAAAAACGCACACCCCCTCAAGAAACAAAGGGGTGCGCAAACGTTTAATTACTCATTGGATAACTTTTCACGTAGATTTTCAAACTGCAACGCTGGAGGGAAGGCTGCCGGGCGCTCAACCGTACTTTGTAAAGTCACATGCTGTCCACTGTCGCTCGCTTCACCAAAGCTATGCATTAAGTCTAGGACATGATACGCAAGGTCACCATTGGCACGATGCGCTCGATCGTGCAGGATGGCGAATGCCATATCAGCTAAACCGATGCCTCGAGAGTTTTCCGCAAAACCGTGAGTTAATGGGACTTCAGCCCAATCCTTGCTCCCAACACGCTTAATCTTGACAGGACCGCCAAATGTGTTTGGATCAGGTAAAATAAGGGTGCCTTCAGTTCCATACACTTCTATACGTGGCAATGTTGAATCACCTGCGATATCAAAACTCGTCAGCAGAGAACCAACAAGGCCAGCTTCGAATTCCAACAAACCGTAAATGGATGTTGGTGTTTCGACTGTGATTTTTTCACCTGCACGCGGTTGACTTGTAATGAGGCGCTCTTCATGCGCTTTCGTCGTCATACCAGTCACGCGTTTGACAGGACCGAATAAATTCACATAAGTCGTTAAGTAATATGGACCCATATCAAATAATGGACCTGCGCCGTGCTTATACAAGAAATCCGGCTGAGGGTGCCAGCTTTCTGGGCCACCTGACATCATAAATGCTGTCGCGCCAATTGGACGTCCAATCCAGCCATCATCAATAAGCTTTCGGCTTGTCTGCAGCCCGCCTCCCAGAAACGTATCTGGTGCACTGCCGACTTTCAAGCCCGTTTCTTTCGCCTTGTCTAAAATCTTCCTTCCGTCCTCACGGGTCACTGCCAACGGCTTCTCACCATAGACGTGCTTTCCATTTTCTAAAGCAGCCAAAGCGACGTCGGCATGCGCCGCCGGTATCGTTAAATTCAAAATGAGATCGATTTCATTGTCCTTGACAATCTCCTCGACTGTGAGTGACCGTATCTCGTAAGTTTCAGCGACCGACTGTGCTTTCGCCATATCAAGATCTGCGCAGGCGACGATATCAAATCCAGCAAACTTTTTACTATTTTCAAGGTAAATCTTACTAATGACACCACAACCAACCACGCCAACTTTTACGTTTGTCATAAATCTACCTACCTTTATTTTAGGATTCGATGGATACCCAGCTTTTCTTCTCAGATGCTTCTGCTACAGCCTCAAGGACTTTTTGGTTTTGCACACCGTCTTTAAAGTTCGGTGTCGGATTTTTTCCGTTCGCAACACTTTCAATGAGGTCATGAATAAGGTTAATGAACGTATGCTCATAGCCAAGAATATGTCCAGATGGCCAGTATGCTCCGGCATAAGGGTGCTCAGCTTCTGTACAGTTAATCAAACGAAAGCCTTGTTGCCCAGGGGCATCGTCATCGAAGTAGACGTGAAGGTTATTGAGGTTTTCTAAATCCCATTTGATTGAGCCTTTCTCGCCATTAATTTCAAAGCGATTTCCATTTCGGTTTCCACCAGCAAAACGGCTCGCTTCAAAAACGCCCATTGCGCCATTGTCAAACTGCGCGATAAACGCCGACGCATCATCGACATCGACCGTCTCCATTTTGTCGGGTGACCCTTCTAGCGGACGCTCATGGACAAATGTCTTTAAGAGTCCAGCAACTTCGTTTATTTCACCAACGAGGAAGCGGGCTAAGTCAATACTATGAGCAGCGATATCGCCATGTGTCCCATATCCTGACATTTCCTTTTTCATCCGCCAAGCGATCGGTGCTTTCGGGTCAAGCAGCCAATCTTGTAAGTAAACTCCTCTGAAATGATGAATCTTGCCAAGTTTGCCCTCTGCGATGAGTTGTTTAGCATATTGGACAGCAGGAGCGAAGCGATAATTATGGCTGATCATATGAATCACGCCAGCTTCTTCAACTGCTTTGAGCATCGCTTGTGCTTCATTAACACTCATCGCAAGCGGTTTCTCACAAATGACATGCTTCCCAGCTTTTGCAGCGGCGATGGCGATCTCCGCATGCGATAAATTTGGTGTAACGATATCAACAACATCAATGTCATCACGTTCAATAAGTTTTCGCCAATCTGTTTCGTAAGACTCAAAGCCCAGCTTTTCTGCAGCATCTTTCACTTTATCTTCATTTCTACCGGCAATGGCTTTAAGCACTGGGGTTGCAGGCGTATCAAAATAATAAGAAACGTCACGATAGGCTTGTGTATGAGCTTTTCCCATAAAGCTGTAGCCTACCATACCAATGCGAATTTCTTTTTTCTTTGTCACTTCATTCACCTCTAATATTTGTTAAGCTCCATGTTAGTGACGGAAGGTTGTCAATTGTCGACTGATGCCTTCAGTATGTCGATAAACCTGTCTGTACAATTGATAGAGCTGTTCGTATGCCTCCACATTCGCTTTATTAGGATGAAATTCCTGCTTTCTTTTGACAAACTTTTTAACAATGCTGTCGAGATCTTGGTCCCATCCACAGCCAGCCGCCGCGATCATCGCTGCTCCGAATCCTGGACCTTCTTCGTGTTCGAGGGAAATGACCTTGACGTTAAAAATGTCTGCTTGCATTTGCAGCCAATGGCGATTTTTTGCACCGCCTCCGGTTGAAATAATAGTCGTGATCGTTTTGCCTGCTTGACGAAACAACGAAAGCGATTCATTTAGTGAAAATGTAATTCCTTCCATGACCGCTTTTGCCATATGCGTTCTCGTATGCTCCGCATCAAGCCCGATCCAGCTCGCCCGAATGGAGGCGTCAGAATAAGGGGTGCGCTCACCATTTAAATATGGTGTGAACAGAAGTCCTCCGCTGCCAGGCGGAAGGTCGTCAATCCCTGCGAGCAGCTCATCAAACGACTCGTTTGGAGCGAGAATGTCCTTCGCCCACTTCATGCTAAACCCTGCCGCAAGAGTGACGCCCATCGTGTAGTAAGCTCCTGGTTTCGCATGGTTAAAGAAGTGTACTCCACCGTCTATATTGACATCTTCTTCTTCATACGACAGCAGAACGCCGGACGTCCCAATGCTGCACAGTGTCTCTCCTTCAGCAATGATTCCCGTTCCAACCGCACCACAGGCATTATCCGCGCCACCGGCAAATACGCGAACCTCTCTAGTCAAGCCTACATTTTCAGCAATATCTTTTTTGAGTACTCCTACCTCAGCAGTTGAATGCACAATGTCTGGGCAGAGATGCTTTGGCAATTGAAAAGCATCAAGCATTTCTTCAGACCACTGCTCTTGCACCGGATTAAATAGCAACGTGCCGGCTGCATCAGAAGGCTCTGTATGAAGCATACCTGTTAAGTGGTAGCGTACGTAATCTTTTGGAAGCAAGAACAATTGGGCACGTTCAAAAAGCGCGCGCTCGTGCTTTCGCACCCACAAAAGTTTCGGCAAAGTGAAGCCTTCCAAAGCTGGGTTTTTCGTATATTTGTACAACTTTGCTCCAAGCGTTTCACGAATCTCTGCACATTCTTGGTGCGTACGGGTATCATTCCAAAGGATTGCCGGACGTAGTACTTCATAATTTTCGTCCAGTAACACAAGGCCGTGCATCTGCCCTGAGAAACTAATCCCCTCGATTTGATTCGCAATCTTTGGATCGTCAGCCACCAATTGTTTTAACGCAGACACCGTTGCGGCAACCCACGTATCCGGATGCTGTTCCCTTACGCCTCCTGGCGCAACCTCCATATCCAACGATACAGAGGATTCACAAACAAGCGTTCCGTTTTGATCAATCACAACCACTTTTACTGCACTTGTCCCTAAATCAATACCTGCCACATAACTCATGTATGCCTCTCCTTTTTTAAAAAATTATCGTACTGAATATATAACGTCTTGAATTTTTGCTTTTAATGACTCCTGTCGTCCTGATTGATTTTCGATCTCTCCGAGTGTCAACGCATAATCATGCAAAGACTCTAAAGTCGCTTTTCCGGCAACGATGTCTTTTCCAACGCCTGTAGAGAACGTCTCATATCGCTCCTCCAACACAGAATCAAGCACTCGCTGTTCGATTAACGCGTTTGCCGCCTTTAACCCCCAAGCAAACGTATCCATGCCAGCAACGTGCGCTGTGATTAAGTCTTCGGCATGATAAGATCCTCGTCGCACCTTAGCATCAAAATTCAAGCCGCCTTGTTTTAAACCTCCGTTTTTCAAAATTTCATACATAGCGAGTGTGACAGAGTATATGTCTGTCGGAAATTCATCGGTATCCCAACCGACTAGCGTATCCCCCTGATTTGCATCAACAGAACCAAGCATGCCTTGAATACGGGCGAGGCGCAGCTCGTGCTCAAACGTATGCCCTGCCAAAGTTGCATGATTGGCTTCAAGATTTAAACGAAAGCGGTCTTGTAAATGATACTGTCGTAAAAATGATACTGTCGTCGCGACATCTGTATCGTACTGGTGTGTTGTCGGCTCTTTCGGCTTTGGTTCGATCAGGAGCTGACCCGTAAAACCAATCTTTTCGGCATAATCTGCTGCCATATGTAAAAACTTGGCCAGATTATCCAGTTCAAGAGCAACATCTGTATTCAGTAACGTTTCATATCCTTCACGCCCGCCCCAAAATACGTAGTTTTCCCCATTCAATTCTTTTGCAATGTCGAGCCCGTGTTTCACTTGAGCAGCTGCCGTCGCAAAAACATCGGCATGATTCGTTGTTGCGGCTCCATGCACATAACGTGGATTTGTAAACATGTTCGCTGTATTCCAAAGCAATTTTTTTCCAGACGAGTTCATGTAACCTTTCATTTCATCGACGATCGTGTCCACATTCTTAAAAAACGTCGCGAGCGAATCACCTTCAGGCGCAATGTCAATATCGTGGAAACAGAAAAATGGAATGTTTAAAATCTCAAGTAATTCAAATGCTGCTTCAAGTCTGGCTTTCGCAAGATCGATACCTGTAAAATGATCCCAAGGGCGAAGCATATTGCCACGACCGAACGGGTCACTGCCATCAAACGTCAATGTGTGCCAATAAGCCATCGAAAACCGTAAATGCTCTTCCATCGTCTGATGACCGATTTTTTGTTCCGGTTGATAATGTCTAAACGCCATCGGATTGTTTGAACCCGGTCCCTCATAGCCTATCTTTGCGTGTTTAAAATATGCCATTTCTTCATTCCTCCAATGTTTGATTATCATTAATCTATCAGTTTTTTGCTAGATGCTCGCATAATTCGCCCTGCGCCTTGGTCATCCGTTAAGAACGTATTGTTTTCTAGCAGTTTCCATTTACCTTTATAGGGTAGTACTAGATCTAGCTGTGAAAAATCACTTACAAGTATTCCTATAAGATCTATGCTCTCTACATGATTAGCAACTTCCTCAACCAATTAAAGTTGTTTCACACTGGATCGTTCCTGCAAAATCGGCGAGATTTTAATCACCTGATCCTGTTCACCGTCCGAATTTTTTCCTTCTAATAATTCTAATAGCGTCGTGGCCGCAAGTTCACCAATGTCGAGCACTGGCTGCGCAATGGTTGTCAGCTCAGGGTTAACAATAGATGAGACCGGCAAATTATCGAAGCCAACGATAGATAAATCATCAGGAATAGACAATCCCTTTTCTTTACACCATTGATAGACCGTCAGTGCGTTGCTATCGTTCATAGCAAATAGAGCTTGTGGCAAAGTTCCATCGTGGTAACTCACTTCCATCTGTGAAATAAAATCGTTTCCGATAAATACATGTTTTTCATTGTAGGCTTGCCTCGCCTCCATAAACGACTGATAAGCCTCAAACCTTGACCTCCATGCGTAGATGTCATTGTTCAGACTGCAATAGCCGATGTGTCGATGACCTTTTTCCCAAAGATGGTTCAGTGCTAGATTGGTACCGAGCTCATTGTCAGTATTCACAGCTGGAACCCCTTGAATATGACCTTCGACGACGACCATTGGGACTTGTTTTTTTGCCATCTCGATCATCGGGTTTCCTTCTTGAGCTAAGTTACTTAAGAGAAGCACTCCTTCTACTTGAGTAGACAATAGCTGAAATAAGTTTCGCTCCTCTAAATCAAGGTCATCATTTGAGTTGACATGAACCATGGTACGACCGGCGCTGCGCAACACTTTTTCAATCCCTGCCATCACCTCGATAAAGTATGGATTTCGTAAATCATGAGAAATTACGCCGATAAATTGGGTTGTCGTTTTTAACCCTCGAGCGATTAAATTAGGAATGTAGCCCATAGACTCAAGAGCTTCTGTCACCTTCTTGCGGGTTTTTTCACTGACAGGTCCGCTCCCTGTGACGACGCGAGAAACGGTTGTGCGAGATACTCCCGCCTTTTTAGCAACGTCGTTAACAGTTACTCTCATTTATCCTCAGACCTCACTTCCTAGCAATCGCAAAAACTGTGAACGTTCACAATTTCAATTTCTAATAACTTCACCTTCTATTTTAGCAAACGCTCGCGGATTGGCAAGCGGTTTCAAAGACAATTGTTAAAACACCGTAGAAATATTCTACGGTGCATCTACAAATTATTTAAAAATAGCCGCTAGGTGATCGCGTGATTTTTTAATACCTTGCATTTCCTTTTCAAGCGTTCCCCAATAACGATGATCTTCCAGTTCAATGCTGATCGGACCTGTGTATCCTGCCTTTTCAAGACGAACAGCCACACGATCCCATGCAATTGAGCCTTCCCCTGGAATCGTATATCGCCAAGAGCCTTCGGAAAAATCGTAGGAAGGACCAAAAGTTGCTGGCAAATGCCCATGTAAATATGTTTCTTCTGGTAGCAGCTCCGTATCTTTGCCGTGACAATAAACTATTCGCTCTTTAAATTCCTCTAACACGCGCAGGTAATCGATACCGAGGCGAACGAGGTGGGAAGGATCATAATTTAAGCCAAAGTGCTCTGATGGAACCGCTTCAAACATCGCGCGCATCGTTTCCGGTGTGCAGCCGAGCGTCGGGTATGTCGGAGCTGGTCCAGGATAGCCTTCCATTGCCAGATAAACATCGTGCTTTTCCGCTAAACGAACGACTTCTGGGAAGGACGCTTGAAACGCTTCGAAGCTTTCTTTTCTAGATTGATTAGCATCCGGTGGCATAAGGCACATGAAAATAACCTGTGCCCCATTTTCGTTAAATCTTTTAAAATCTTTATCTAACTCAACGAGGGCTTTTTCAATCGCTTTTTCATCTCGGGCTAAAAAAGGGCTTGAGCCGAGCAAATACTTACCGTCAATAGACCCTGGCCGAACGCCAGCTTTATCTAACGAAGCTCTAATGTCAGCATTTAAATCCGGAAGATCTAAGACGTCGATTCCGACCGATGCCGCCCACTCTGCCGTTTTTTCAATCCCTAATTCCCCAATATGCGGAGAGAGTCGCATACCAATATCAAAGTTCATTGCAATCCCCTTTTTACGCTTTAATTGGCTCATATCCTGTATGAGCATAAATATCTTCTGTCAGTCGCACAACCTTTTCTGCAAACGTACCTGGGACGACGACTTCATGCTTGCCTAATATGGCATCAATAAAGCTTTTGTCCGCATTTGTCGTTTGCACTGGCAAATCAGGAGTAATCGGCTCCTGACCCGGGTAGCACAGACGGACTTTACCATCATTCAGCGTAATCGCCCCCTGCTCCCCACAGAACATAAATCGCTCTTCCCACGTCGGTGCATGACCGATAACTGTAAGATTTGCCAGCGGGCCTTCTGTGAAACGGATCGACACTTGCGTATCTATTTCTACAGGCGCTCCTTGTTTGCTGATATGGCCTTGAATGGATTCCGGCGTCATCCCGGTCGTCCAGAGAAGGGCATCGATCAGATGACTTCCTGAATCCATTAACATGCCACCGCCTGACAAAGCAGGGTTTTGACGCCATGTGCCGGCGCTTCCGTCACGCCAGCCTTGATAAAGCGACGCCGATACTGACGTTAACGCACCAATCGTTCCGTCCGAAAGAGCCGTTTTAATATATTGAAAGACTGGCATAAAATGACGCTGATAGGATACTTGCAATACTTTTTGTTTTTGTTCAGCTTCGGCAATTAATGCCGCGGCTTCTTTCGAAGAGCACGTCATCGGCTTTTCAAGCATGACATGACAATCATATTGTAAAGCCTGCATCGCCTGAGAAAAATGAAGCGTATGTGGCGAACAGATCAGGACAGCATCAACGACTTGCGCCTTAAGCATATCTTCATAACGATCAAAAGTAACTGCTTCTGAAAGCTCTGGAAAACGCTTGATCACTTTCATTCGGTTCTCTTCATTTGGATCACATAGCGCTGTAACCTTCACAGTATCTAATTCAGACAGCTGTTGAAAATGCAAATGTGAAATGCCTCCTGTGCCTGCAACGCCCAATCGAATGGTCATACGCTTCATCGCCCCTTTACATATCTTTTGGCAAAACGATGTCGACCTCTCGCTGTTGATCTGCAGAACGTAAAATCCCGTCAATAATCGCTTGGTTACGAATAATCTCTTTCGTCGGGATAGGTGCTTCTTTTCCTTCTTTCACTGCTACAGCAAAATCTCTCACTTTTTCATAGAAAATGTCTAGTCCGTGGTTAATAACAGGAACAGCCGACTCCGTATGATGCCCGAGCAAATCATGATATATCGTCATCGAACCGATGCCGCCATCCCAAACGCCGCTCCAAGGTCCTTGACCAGCAGGCTGAACCTTTAAGCCTGCATCAGTTCCTAGGAATAGGCCTGCGCCGAGGCTGTCCATATGCATCGCCCAAGAAATCTTAAAGTTAAGTACTTGACCTGTCTCAAAACGAATTAACGCTACACCAAAATCTTCCACTTCAAACTGATCGGCTTGTGGGTGATACTTCGGGTTTGTCCCAAAGTGATTAGAACCATAAGCAGAAACAGTCACCGGCTTTGGATAACCGAGTGCATTTAACGCGAAGTCAAGCGAGTAGCATCCAATATCAGCTAGAGCGCCGGCGCCCGCTAAATCTTTACGGATAAATGTACCACCTGGCATACCGCGACGACGTCCGCCACCTGTTTCCACGTAATACACGTGCCCGAGCTCTCCTGATTGTACAATACGATTTAACTCTTTCATGTTTGGATCATAACGAGGCTGAAATCCGATTGTTAATATCAATCCTGTTTCTCGTTCTACTTCAACCATTTCGATGGCTTGCTCTAATGTCACGCTCATTGGCTTCTCTACAAGCACATGCTTACCCGCTCTAAGCGCATCAATAGTCGTTTGATGGTGTGCAACATTTGGCGTACAAATACTAACACCATCAAGCTCTTCTTCCAATAGAGCTTCATGACCTGTAAACGCTTTCGCACCCTGGAGGTCATGCTGTTTAATAAATTCTTCAGCTTTTCCTTCAATAACGTCTGTTACAGCGACAATCTCAACATCAGACATTTTCTTGTATGCATTGACGTGTGCGCCCGCGATACCACCACTACCGATAATACCTATTTTAATTGTGTCACTCATACGATTGCTCCTTAAAAATGAATTTTTAGAAAACACAAATCAATATGGAACATATCAACTCAATTTCAACAACTAAACTATAAGGTATATCAAGTATATCGTCAAGAAGTATTTCCCCCATCAAACGCGAGGTTTTTTGTAGATTTCCCTTCAATAAGCGTATATGGAGATAAGAATTGAAACGCTTCCATCTTCTCTCCTTCAATCAATTGATATAACAACTCAACAGCTGTTTTTGCCATCGTCGCCTCATCTTGTTGGATATGAGTCACCGATGGTTCTCCATCAACATATGAAGACTTTGGGTAGTCAAAGCATATGCGCGGCTTGTCTAACTCTTCTTGATTCGCCAACCATTCTGCTACGACAAGCTCAACCCCGTGCTCACTTGAAATATATGCATCTCCCTCTACTTCATTCAATTTTTCAAGTAATTGCTCTGCATTGTGATAATGGTCTCCTTCAATAACCATCTGCTCTGCATTTGCTATTCCAAATTCTGCACACGCAGCTAAATAGCCCGCTAATCGTTGTTCCAAGGAAGCTGTTCCACGCGTAGGTGGTGTGACAAAAACGATCCGACGAAGCCCTCTTTCGAATAAATAGGCAACGGTTTCCTTCGCAGCCGCGAAGTTATCTGTATAAACACCTGGGATCGGGAGTCCAGGAAGATGTCGGTCAATAAAGACGATAGGAAACTGTTCAAGACTCAATCGAATAATCGGTTCATTATAATGCTGTCCGTTTACTGGCGTCATTAAAAGACCATCGACGCCTGCATCTAACGTTCGCTGAATAACAGCTGCTTCCTCCGCCAAAGACCCGTCAGTAGAAGCGATTAACACGACATCTCCACGCTGACGTACACTTTTTTCGACAAGCCGCAAAATTTCCAACCCATATGTATTGGCTACCCCTGGAACAACCATGCCAATTTTTCGGATAGGACGAGGGCTCGCATCCTTCTCCTCTGTCACATCAACAGGCTGGTCCTCTGCCAGTTGATTCTGCCATGCTACGTAAGAGCCTTTGCCTCTTTTTCGCACAATGACTTGTTGCTGCGCTAGCATATCTAATGCCCTCTTCGTCGTAATCCGACTGACATTAAAGGCTTCTGCTAATTCGATTTCCGACGGCACGCGGTCACCTGCCTGATAGAAGCCCAATTGGATTTGCGAGAGAATGCTATTATATATTTTCAAATACAAGGGCTCTTTCATCGGCGTTCTGACCTCACTTTATTTATAGTTATTATATTTACTTAAGCTTTTTCAGCATAATGTGGAAAAGGTGCATCACCGATGATTCCACGTTGGATATCTTCTGCCATTTTTTTAATTTCGAGCCTTTCTATAGGCGAAGGCTGCTTTCCTAGACAGCTCGCACGGTCTAATGACTGAGATCGTTCAGAGACTTGAAGATGCACTTTGACTTTTGCGAGAATTTCACTGCCATTAGCATCTTGATCAACAAGCATAAAAGCATACGTTTTTTTAGAATAAATGGCTTGTAATTGTGAAACAAGCGCGTGAACCCCGTCTTCTGTCACTGATTGCTCACTGACGTAGGGCCAGCCTAAGACGTTCGCTGCATCTCGAACAATTCCTGTTGCTGCTTGAAAGGGCAATTGAATGAGAAACAACCTTGGTACATCAAGCACTAATGAGGCGGCCGTATCCTCTGTTCTTTCAATTCCGTCAATGATCACGTCTAAGGCGGAGCCATACCCCGGCCAATTCTTCTCCACCGGCTTCCCAGCCTCAAGAGGCGACTCGACAAAATACGCCACCACTTTAGAAGGGATATTTTCTTGAGCGATGGTCCGTTCCTTATCATTCATGGAATGGAGTACAATGATTTCGCTAATCGATTGATCTTGAAAAAGTGTACCCCAACACTGTGCAGTCGGCTTTTTTAACCAACGAATGAACGATACCTTTGACATTACAGTTGATCGTTGGTCTGATAATGTTTGGGCAAGAAGCTTAAACGACTGCGAAACTTCACCAACAAGTATAACGACACAATGATGTTTATTTGTACGAGCTGTTTCCATAGTTAATGCATCTTATGTAACTGGCCCATCCGCCCAAGATGCACGCCACCCCCTAAATCAATTTTCATTCAAAACAAATAAGGAAAAGCCTGCCTACAACAGGCAGGTCTTCAAAGTGCAGACAATGGCTTTACAAGCTTTGTAACACTCTTTTATTAGAGGTCACTAAACAATTCTCACATGCATAACCAAGCTTTAAAACGCCTTATGAAATCGAGCAAAAACACGGATACCTATTCACAAGAGGACAAATAGCGAGAGCAATGACGAACGCAAGCATTTGCCAGAGTCCCTAATCTCCTTGACAAAATCCAGTCCGTTTTTATTGATTGGCTTTTTTTCCGTACAAAATAAGCGCTGCTGCCCCAATCACTCCTGAGTCTTGACTAAGTCCGGAAGGTACGATGACAGTTTCTCTTCCTCTAGGACCAAGTGCGCGCTCACTAACAAAAGCTTGAACTGCATCAAACAACGGTCGACCGACTTTCGTAACCCCACCGCCGATCACGATCTTTTCCGGATCTAAAATATTGATTAAGGAGACACAGCCGACACCGATTTTTTCAAAAATCATATTTACAAATTCCTGAAGCTGCTGGTCGCCTTCGTTTGCTCGTTGGAATACTTCCGCTGTCGTCACCGACTCACCGAGCAGCTTTGATGCGTGACGAGCAATCCCTGTCCCAGAAGCAATGTATTCGAAGCCGCCTTCGATTTCACCTTCACGCGATCCAAACGAAGGATCAATCACCATATGACCAATGTCACCTGCATTGCCGCTCTTCCCGGTAATTAACTGGCCATTCGCATAAATACCAGCGCCAATTCCCGTAGACACAGTCATGTATATAAAATTGTCGTTATCCTGCGCAGCTCCTACCCATTTTTCAGCCAATGTCGCAGCATTTGCATCATTTTCTAACGTGACAGGCACCGCAAAATGCTCTTTAAAACGTCCCGTCACTTCGATATCTCTCCACGCTGTTAAGTTTGGCGGATTAATGATCTTGCCTTCTCTTGAATCAAGAGGTCCCGGCGCCCCAATACCAATCCCACTTAACGCTTCAGCTGTTTTCCCTAACCCTTCCAACAAATGATGAATGGTCTGTGCCATGCGATCAATCATTTCATAAGGGGACACACTTTGATCAGTAGGAAGCACTTCCTTAGCTAATAAAGCCCCTTTGTCATCAACAATACCAATGGCAGTTTTTGTCCCGCCAATATCTACTCCTGCTGCGACGTTCATGTCTGTCATCCTTCCTCATTTCCTTTGATCTTCATTTATTTTACCAAAAGGAAGGGATGAGTTCTACGTCATTCAGCTTAGGTAAACATAAAATCATCCGTTTTCGAGAACAATCACATTAAAAAGGAGAATGATTTGTGTATCTTTCAAAGGAAGAGCAAGCTGCACTTAGTAAAGCCATTGACGATTTAAACGCTGGACTCGATACGTTTATCGAGCTTTATAATGATTCAGAAGAACAAGCACATTTTATGATTCCAAATGACGACGTTCGCCAATTGTATAAGCAAGCCATTCATTATGACGACCGCAATAGCGTCGATTACAAATTAAACCGCGTGCTCACAGAAGTGTTAAAGGCATTACTCCCAGACAAACCCGAAGCGTGAGGCAAAAAAATAAAAACTCTGTCAGCCTATCGCCAACAAAGTTTTGTTCATTATTTACGCATATGAAAATAAGCATTTAATTGCCCACGAAGCATATCTTCCCGCACAGTTTCTTTTTTTGCTTCATTTTTCTCTTTTCTGATCATTTCTTGACGAATTTCAAACGTCTGCACCCCGTCCTCAATTTGGTTAGCAATGTCCATCAGCCGTTCCACATCATCAAAAGAATACTTACGCGATCCTCGTGCAGACCGTTCTGGAAAAATGAGCTTTCGTTCTTCATAATAACGAATCTGCCTTTCAGATAAGCCTGTCAACTCTTTAACGACGCCAATCGAGATCACCTTTCGTTCTCGATAGGACGTGGGCTCATTTCCCATTCGACCTCACCTCTCGCCTTATCTTATTTGTTTAATTATATCGAATCATCATTTTAAGTATCGACTCCCTTGTAAGATAATCTAACATAAAAAAACACAAATCAACTGCGAAGATGTAAGAAAATATATCGAAGTTTTTTCCAACGACCTTTATTTTTTCTATTGACTTCTAATTTTCTACATAGTATACTATTTTTTGTCGAAACAAACCCAGATGTGATTCCGTAGCTCAGCTGGGAGAGCGCTACCTTGACAGGGTAGAGGTCGCTGGTTCGAGCCCAGTCGGAATCATCCAAAATACCTCCTTGCATAAATTGCAAGGAGGTATTTTCTGTTTCAAATTCATTTATAAATTCAATTTCCTTTGGAATCGCCAAGTTCGTTTCTCAACAAAATCAGCTAATTCGCTCTTCTTGATCTTTCTTCTCAATATCTTGTGCCTCAAGCTCCTCTTCTTTATCACGAAGTCGGTGAGCAAGTCGACTTGAGGCATTTGAAGCAATGCTTGCGACAAGGTCATCTAAAAATGTATGAACAGCTTCGTCTGTTTTCGTATCTAATTTTCCGATGATGCCAGGCTTATCTTTATCTAAATGACCATAGGTCGTCACCGCGATACTGCCGTAGCCAAAGACGGCCCCAAAGCCGATTGTTTCATCAATTCCGAACAACCCTTCATCAGACTCTACGATCGATTGCAGCGGCTCTGACAGCAGCTTCTTCTCAGCCAACCGGTCTAAATCAATCCCGACAAGCAAGGCATGCTGTATTTCCCGTTTTTCAAGGACGGCTTCCACACTTTCAACGCAGTCTTCCATAAGCAGATCGGCATTATATGGTGCTTGCATGTCATAAACAATATCCGCAATATCCTGCACAGTCACGCCTCTTTCTACTAGCATCGCTTTTGCTGCTCGTTCAATGTCTTTGCTATGCACACGATTTTGTTTTTTCATATAAAAAGACCCTCTCCTCTGAGCATTCTTTTCCCATCGCTCAGCTTTTTTCTTATAGCTTACACACAAATTTCGTTAAAACGCCAATCATTTGCTATACTATACATAATAGCATGACGTAACAGTTATGTTATTAAGATTATCGGTTTTGAATAGGAGGAACCTCTTTTGCAGTATGGCGTCGTACTTTTCCCATCAAAACGCATCCAGGATGAAGCCAATTCCTACAGAAAACGCTACGATCCTAGATATTCCCTTATCCCGCCACACATTACGATTAAGCCTGCTTTTGAACTTGAACAAGTGGACGATTTCAAAAAAATGCTCAAGCAGACCGTAGCCAGTCTTCCTCCGGTGGACATCCAGGTCAAAAAAGTCGGTACATTCAATCCGGTCAACAACGTCATCTATTTCAAAGTAGAAAAAAATGATACACTCCTACAATTGTATGAAGCATTAAAGCCCCATCCTTATCCTTCAGATGATGCGTATGCATTCGTACCGCACATTACAATTGGTCAAGAGCTTTCAAACGACGAATTGTTTGATGTATATGAAAGCTTACGTATGACATCTTTCGATTTTACTGAGAAAATCTACCGGGTCCATTTGTGTTATCAATTAGAGAATGGTTCTTGGTCCGTTGACGAGACATACCCACTTCAAGGAGATGTAAGAGATGAAGATTCAATGGGCCGCAAGTGAATCCGTACGAAACGATTGCTTTCTCATTCGAAAACACGTGTTTATTGAGGAGCAGCAAGTTCCGCAAGATGTGGAAATGGATGAACATGATGTAAACGCACTGCATGCCGTCTGTTATATAGATAATGCTCCGGTCGGCGCTGTACGACTTCGGGAAAAATCGCCCGGTGTTGGCAAAGTAGAGCGCCTCTGTGTATTAAAAAGCACGCGCGGCACAGGTGCAGGGCGTGAGCTGATGAATGCTGTAACCCAAATGGCGTCTCTAAATGGGTGGCACGCTATACATTTAAATGCTCAAGCGCATGCTGAGGATTTTTATTTAAAGCTTGGCTACCAAACTGTGTCTGAGCCGTTTTTAGAGGCGAATATTCCCCATGTAAAAATGGAAAGGTCTCTTTGAACTACTCACCACTTAGCTTCGCTTGAAGTGGGAGCTTCTCATTTCCACGACGAAAGCAACCTTTCGTCTCCTTTCGTCTCCATGAGCGTTACTTCGGGAAGTTCCTGCCCTAGATGTCCGACGATTCGGAGTTTCTTTCGTACCTTGGATATTTTACGCATGGAAGGATTTGCTTGGTTTTCGTATGATTAGTTTCTCCATGCAACCTCATACATCCAGTTTTCGAAGAACACTTCATGCTCTTATGATAACATGCTTTCGGTCAAGAACGTCTAAAGACGTACTTGACCGAAAGCCAATTCATCTCCATCTCATCGCTGAAGATGGAGACTTCTTGGCTAAAAACGTTAAACGTAAACATCCAGCCGGCCGCCTTGGCCGGTTATTTTACTTTCCCACGTTTTTATATCGGTTATTTGCGTACGTTTGTCAACAGTATTTCCCTCTGCTTGCCAAGAAAAATCTTCTTCAGCAGTGACCGCGCGAACAGGCTGAACACGCAAAACCCCTTTTTCTACTCGCTCCGGTGCTAACCGATCAGCATACCATTGATATTGTTCCGTCATGACAGGTGCTATCCACATCACAAACCACCCCGCTACCTTTTCAGTTATACGATGTTATTCCTTTTTTTCAATGTATTCAAACATATCATGTTATGATCACTAAAAAAGACATGTTATGTGGATATATTTATGTAGAGGCAGAACCAGAATTTGGTGAAGCAAGCATTGAATTTTTTTCGGTTGCGAAGTCTGAAAGAGGTCATGGGCTGGCGTACAATTGTTAACTGGCGCCTTACAATGGTTATTTACATTCGAAGGGATTGAACACATTCGCCTTTGTGTTAACTCCGCCAATGAGCAGGCGATCAACATGTATAAGAAAGTCGGCTTTCAGCATATGCATGACCTGTGTGCGTTCACTAAAGATGTTAACCAAAAGTAACTCGCCCTAGAAAATGAACGGAACATTCGGGCAAGACGGACTATATGTCAACCGAAAAAACGCAGAGGAATAAAAACCTCTGCGTTTTTCTGTGTGTTTTTATTGTCTAAAGGCTGATGCTTTATCCTGCTATTCTTTTGTTTTTCTACTTCATAACAGATCGATTCCACCGTGTTCAAAGCTTTTTTAAAAAAACGGGTGACGTCTACGACGATCATGGTCATCTCTGTCAAAGTCTCTTGGGGAGCTCTCATCATCTCTGCCGTGGCGGCGACGTTTTCTTTTGTCACTTTCATCAATGACAATGACTTCATCCGCTTTAATAATCACTTTATCAGCCCGAATCACTTGCTTTCTTCTTTCATCTGACATGCAAATCCCTCCTTCTTTAATCAATTCATAGCAGTGTATGCATTTTCAATTAAAAAAGTTAGGCATCTGCATGTAAATGACATAAGAAAATCAACTTCACATCTGAAGTGACGCTTGCCCACACCGATATAGTACATCTACATAGTGTATAGTGACACATTTGTCAAATTCATTGAAAGAGGTGAACGGAATGGGCTGCGGCAAAAAACACAAAGAAAAAGATTATGGCTATCCAAAAGCAAGAAATTGCGTTTGTGACGCCATTAAACACATTCATGTGATGCAAGAAGAAGCTGAAGATAAGTGTGCTTCTAGCTGTTACAGTAACTTACTATCACCAGACACTACTATGGGTGACACAGTACCATTTATTCTGTTTTGTAAAAAAGATTGCGGCAAGCTTTTTAAAACCTTCGGAAATATCGGTGGGCTTGTTGGACCAGAAGGGTGCTTTAAAACCGTCTTTTTCCGTGTTGAAAACGTAAAAAATGATTGCTGCGCGACGCTATCTTTGCTTCGTCCGCTAGATAAAAGAGGGAATCAGCTGGATGACTTAGACAATCCTTGCGACCGCAATTTACGTTGCCTTGAAAAAACAGACATCTGTATAGAAGTGGACTTAGACTGCTTCTGTGCAATTCAATGCTTGTCTCCTGAACTCGTCATCGGATAGTCTGTACAAATTCGTGGAAGGGGCAGCTGAGCGGCTGCCTTTCTTTCAAACAGGGGTAGACAAAGCCCAATTTAAAGAAATCGTGCAAATCCAATCACCAAATGCCCTGTCTCTTTATATTGTAATTAGTGAACAAAACGCCTTAAGCTTAAAAAAAGAAGGAGTGTATGAACATGGGATGCGAAGATCATAAAGGTGGATTCAATTGCGTAGTGGACGCAGTCTACCACATACATGAGATGCAGGAAGCTGTTGAAGACGAGTGTAACACGAGTTGTTTTAGCAACCTGCTCTCAAACACACAAAGCCGTGGTGACACAATTCCATTCATTCTTTTCTGCCGTAGCGACTGTAACGATCTGTTTAGCGCTTTCGGCAACGTAGGTAGATTATTTGACGGCTCTTGCTTCCAAAGTGTCTTTTTCCGTGTCAATTCCATTAAGGGCTCTTGTGCAACGTTACAGCTGCTTAGACCATTTGATGGACGCCGTCCGATCTCTGTAGATTCAAAGAAAGACGTCTGCGACGTCACACGCCTTGTAAAAACAGATTACTGTGTTGAAGTCGATCTAGATTGCTTCTGTGCAATTCAGTGCTTAGACCCTGATTTGCTTCGCGGCAGCGGACGCGATCACGATCACGATTGTGATTGTGACGAAAGCTCTTCTTCTTCCGACGATCACCACCATCATCATCATCGTTAAAAAGGATCGCTTTTGCGATCCTCTTTTTTTTACTATTTTAAAAACCAATAAGCTTAACGGATTGAATGGCCTCCAATGAAATGTCACTTTTTAACCCATTCATTTTTCTTAATGTCACTGTATCCCCTTCAGCATCGATGACGTGACCACGAATGGTTTCTTCTTCTGTAGTTATTTCACATAGCGGCTTAGACACTTTACGCTGCCGATTTAAAAAGGCAATTTTCTCCGGAATGCTTAGCTGCTTAAACTGAGTTCTTTTCCGTGTCCCGCTTTTCCTGTCTGTCGTTGCGTGTTCCATCCGCGAACCTTCTGGAGGTTTACTGGACGCTTCGTTCGATTGCTTTGTAGGTATCGAAGGGATAATGGGATGATGCGTTGCTTGATTCGCAGACTTTCTTTTTTGTCGGTGTTCTTGTTGGTCATTATCAACGCCAACCGCTTCTTCCTTTTTCTCAAGCTCTACACGCTCTTCTGTTTCTGACGGAGTAGCGTACTGCTGACCTCCCGGATCTTCATTTACTTTGTAAGAGGAGCTTTCCTGCATCCCTTCATCAGTCACCGGAAAATCCGGCTGGACGATATAAAGCAATGGCTTACGTTTCGTTGTCTTCATTCGTCGATTCACTCCTTCCTTGATAGTTATTGATATGCACGCATATTGGGTAATGTGCCCATAACTAGCTCGTCCTTCTCATGACTGCGCTTTCAATAGAATGAGCAGTATTGCCATTCATTAGTGATCGCAACTGCCCAATTCGTTGACAAACGCTTTTCTCACCTTTATTAAAAAACGCAAATGAAAAGACGCTCTCATCTTAGCGCGTCTTGTACGACGGATCACTTCCGTTTTCACCTAAAAAAGTGTAGACAAAGGTCTCACCAGACCGTCTACACTTTTTGCAATTCAATTACGTTCCAAGAATATTAAAACCGCCATCAACATGAAGTACTTCACCTGTAATCCCACGCGCTAGAGGACTAAGCAAGAAGAGGGCAGCATCGCCAACTTCCTCCTGTGTCACTGTACGACGGAGTGGTGCTTTTTCCTCGATGTCTTTCAAAATATCATTAAAACCGCCAATTCCTTTAGCGGAAAGTGTACGGATTGGTCCCGCAGATACAGCATTTACGCGAATGCCATACTGACCAAGATCTTCGGCCAAGTATTTCACACTAGCGTCAAGGGCTGCCTTTGCCACTCCCATCACATTGTAATTTTGTACGACCCGTTCGCCACCGAGATACGTCATCGTAGTGATTCCCGCATCTTCAGACATGTAAGGTTTAGCTGCTCGAGCGACAACAGTGAGTGAGTAGGCACTAATGTCGTGCGCCATTAAAAAGCCTTCTCGAGATGTATCAATAAAATTGCCGCGCAAATCTTCTTTGTTAGCAAAAGCAATACAGTGGGCAAGTCCATGAATTGTGCCTGCTTGCTCATGAATGGTCGCGAATGCCTTTTCTACATCTTCGTCCTTCGTTACATCACATGGTACAACAATTGGGTCAGATTCTAAAGTTTCCGCCAGCTCTCTTACGCCCTTTTCAAGACGTTCCGTTGCGTATGTAAACACAAGCTGGGCACCAGCTTGATGAAGCGAACGAGCAATCCCCCAAGCGATGCTGCGTTTATTTGCAACACCCATGACAACATATGTACGTCCTTCTAATGACAATGGCATCTTATTCGATCCTCCTATTATAAAAAACATATGAAATTCTTTCATAGTAGTATAGCATATTCATAAGTGCTACTCTATGAAAAAGATGAAGTGACTTCGTGAACACTCCCCTTTTTGTTTCTGCCATTCGCGAAGAAGTAAGCGAGATCAGAGTGCCTAAGGTAGCAAAAATGTTAAAAACAAACGCGCTGCGCTAAAATAGATCAAGATGCTAATTAAGTCATTGATCGTTGTTATAAATGGTCCTGAGGCCACTGCCGGGTCAACACGAAGCCTGTGCATTAAAAGGGGAACAAGTGCCCCGGCTAATGTTGCTACGATTAAAGTAAAGAAAATCGAGATACCGACAAGTAAACCCAATGCCAAAGAGTTCTGCCAGAAGGCAATAAGACATGTAATAAGGGTACCGCACACTGCTCCGGTAATCACGCCCGTGCCAGCTTCACGTAAAATCAAGCGCCAATGATTCTCTTCATTCGCCTCTTTCGTAGCGATTTTTCTTACCGCGACCGCCAACGCCTGCGTCCCAGTATTTCCCGCCATTCCGGCAATCATCGGAATAAAAATAGCCAGAATGGCCACTTGCTCAAGCGTTGACTCAAATTGCTGGATTAACGTCGCTGTCATCATGCCGAGAAACAATAGAATAATTAACCATGGCAGCCTTTTTTTAGCCGACTCCCAAGCATGTCGCTCTGCCATACGAGCATCCCCTGCCGCAGCAAGCTTCGAATAATCATCGGATGCCTCTTCATCAATAACATCGACAATGTCATCAACAGTAATAATACCGAGCATGCGATCGTGCACATCTACGACGGGGACTGCTAGCAGATCATAGTCCTTCACGCGCTGAGCAACCTCCTCCTGGTCTTCCCATACTTTAACAGTGAGGACACGCTCATTAAGAATGTCATCAACGAGTTTCTCTTCACTCGCAACAATTAATGTGCGTAAAGATAAAACACCAAGCAGCTTTTGCATCGGCCCTATGACATAAACGTAATAAATCGTCTCTGCCTCAGGCGCCTGCTGTTTTAATAAAGCCATCGCTTCTTGGACAGTCTGCCCAGAGCGAACGGCAATAAATTCTTTGGTCATTAAGCTTCCGGCTGTCTTCTCTTCATAATGAAGCAGCTCTTTAATATCTGATGACGCCTCCTCAGGCATCATATTTAAATAACCCGCAACTTCTGAGGGTTTCATATCGCTTAATACATCTACGGCATCGTCTGTATACATTTTACTAAGCATCGTTGACGCATATAAGGGGTGCATTTCTGCTAGGTACGTCTGTTGATTATCGCGCTCGATGTTTTCAAAGATGTCTGCCATTTCTTCAGGAGATAGAAACTCATACACCTGGATGCGTTTTTCCATATCCAATTGCACGATAATTTGCGCTCGGTCAAACCCGTGCAGATCGAGAAACATCGTTCTGAATGCATCTATTTCGCCCTTGGAGAGAATGTTTTCTAATTGATGTAAGGCTCGTTCGAATTCACCTTTGTCTTCTAGCATCACTTGGCACCACCTTATTGTTGAAAGTTTTGTCAAACAACGACATATTCTGTAGAATAACTATGAGTTGAGACTTCGGAAAGGACTTTAACTGCTATGAATCAAGAGAAAACGCCATTACAACAAATCGATGTTTCACTCATCGCCATCATGATCATGCTCGCATGTACAAGCATGCTGGCTATTCAGAGCGCAGAATTGATCCTACCTGAAAAACTGCAAGGTTTCAATTTTGCCGTTAAACAAGGGGTCTGGTATGTGATTGGCACCCTAGCAATTGTCGCTGTCATGGTACCAGACTATGATCGCCTCAAGCCAATGAGCTGGATTTTGTACGGCTTTGGGCTTGTATTGCTATTAGGACTATTTTTAAATTTTCCGCCTGGTCTTGTAGAGACAAATAATAATGCAACCAGCTGGTATTCTATACCCGGAGGCAGCTTTCAGCCTTCAGAATTGATGAAAGTATTTCTTATCATTCTGCTCGCCAAAATCATCGCAGATCACCAAGAAAAGCGACCCGAAAAAACTGTGCAGGATGACCTTTGGTTACTAGCCAAACTTGTCGGCGTCACATTTGTCCCTTTTGTCTTCATCATGGAACAACCTGATTTAGGCACTGGGCTTGTATTGCTTGCCATCTTAGGCTCAATCCTGATCGTTTCCGGCATTCGGTGGCGAATTTTAGCTTTAATTCTTGCTCTCGGCATTTTATTCCTATCAATACTTGTATACATCTATTTTGCTTTTCCTGATTTTTTTAAAGAGCACATTCTCGCCGAGTACCAAATAAACCGCTTTTACGGTTGGCTTTCTCCAAACGAATTTGCCAGCGATGAAGGTTTTCACCTTGTAAAGTCGCTTTTAGCGATCGGCTCAGGACAAATTAATGGCGTCGGTTTCGGGCATCTATCAGTTCAAGTGCCTGAGCCGCATACCGATTTTATTTTTTCAGTGATCGCGTCCCAATTTGGCTTTGTCGGTGGCAGCGTCGTCATCTCTTTGTTCTTTTTATTAATGTACCGAATGATTCATATTGCTCTTTCTTGTCACGACCCTTTTGGCAGCTACATTTGTGTCGGGATTATCGGCATGTTTAGCTTTCAAGTGTTTCAAAATATCGGTATGACCATTCAAGTGCTCCCCATTACCGGAATTCCACTTCCATTTATTAGTTATGGGGGAAGTTCTCTCTTAACGTATATGATCGCGATCGGCATTGTGCTCAATATAGGCTCAAGAACGAAAAAATTTATGTTTGCTTCAAACGAATAAAGCTGGCAAACCTTCTTGTGAACTGCTCACCACTTAACTAAACGCCTTAAAGCGAGAGCTGATTAAGGCGCTTTTCTTAAGGACGAGCGGTTCCTCTTGCTGGTCTACTTGTTAAATAAGGTAAAGTAAATTGTGCTTAAATGGAAACAATAGTGTTGTAAGCTTTTTTGACTGATGGAGGTGGGATCATGAGGTACGACATCATCGGAGACGTTCACGGCTGTTTTGCGGAAATGATAGCACTGCTTAAAAAGCTTTCATACACGATCGATTCGGAAGGGATCCAGGGACATCCCTCCGGAAGAATGTGTGTGTTTGTTGGTGATTTGACTGACCGCGGTCCACATTCTCTCGCATGTGCTCGCTTTGTCGCAAACTCTGTCCTCCATCGCAACACCGCCCTTTATGTACCAGGCAACCATTGCGATAAATTATATCGCTATTTACTCGGCAGACCCGTACAAGTCACTCATGGCCTAGAGACGACTGTCGCTGAAATGGCAGAGCTTAGCTCCCCTGAACAAAAAAGATTTGCCACTTTATTTAAATCGTTATATGAAAACGCCCCTCTTTCTTTACATCTTGACGACGAGAAACTTGTCGTGGCACATGCTGGGTGGAAGCCATCCTTAGAAAAGGCATCCCCTAAAAAGCGAAGAACCTTTATTCTTTATGGAGATATTTCCGGGGAAACCCTACCTAACGGGCGACCCGTTCGACGGGACTGGGCACAAACTTACGAGGGGAAGGCGACCGTCGTCTACGGTCATACCCCCGTATCTAATCCTGTACGAAAAAACGGTACGATTAACATTGACACAGGGGCTGTCTTTGGCGGCCAGCTAACAGCGTACAGCTATCCGGAAGATCATTGCACGAGCGTCGCTTCTTCTCTCCCTTATGTCGCCGACCGCTTTTAAGGGCAAAGCCTTGCCATATCTTCTCGCAGTGGACAGTGAATGGTCATTTCATCACCAGTAATCGGGTGGTGAAAAGTCATCTCACGACAATGCAATGCTTGCCTTTCAATCTGGTCATTTTCTTTGCCATAAAGCGTATCTCCTAAAAGAGGGTGGCCGAGCCAAGTCATATGCACACGAATTTGATGTGTCCGCCCTGTCTCAAGCTGCACTTGGACGAGGTGATCACGGCCGTCTTTTGTCGGGGAGAGTGTTTTATAATGAGTGACAGCGTGTTTCCCACCTGGCACAACCGCTCTCTCTACTTTGCTCCCTGGTTTCATTCCGATTGGCTGCTCTATCGTTCCTGAAGGCGGTCTTAACGTGCCCGTGACGATCGCTTCGTACGTACGAGACAACGCAAATGAATGCTGCTGCATGCTCATCTTATGATGGGCATGCTTATGTTTTGCCGCCATCATAGCTCCGGATGTATCTCTGTCGAGACGGTTGACGAGATGTATAGCTGTAGTTGCACCATTGGCTTCGTAATGCGCCAGCAACGCCCCGGCAATATTTAACGGGTCACCGGACTGTGGAGGCAATGAGGGCACGCCCGGCGGCTTATTAATCACAATGATATCCTCATCTTCATACATGACATCGAGTTGCAAAGGGGTTGGCTTTAAATGCTCGCCTACGACTTCTACTGGCAGAAAAACCTCCAGCTGATCACCCGCCGTTAAAAGGTCAAAACCTTTTTTTAGTTTGCCATTAATAAGTATACGACCGTCCTTTTTGACCGTACGGAAGGTGCGGCTAGAAAAATCGCACGCCTCCTGCAAATAGACTTTTATCGTCATACCCTCTGCTGTGGCGGGAATCTCCCACGCCAGTCTTCTGCTGTAATTCATTCTGCATCACCTATAAATGACTCTCTCACTCGTGACCAAAAAGGAAAAGAACGATACCTTGCAAAACGCACTTTCTCCTTAGCAACTTTACATTGAATCGATTGAACATCCTTATGTAAAAGGGTTAAGTGATCAATGGTGACAGTGAAATCAACGTCATTGACTGGTTCAAGAAGACAGGTATGGTGCTTGGGCAATATTAAAGGTGACCCGACAGTTCGGAATACTCGGTTGTTAATCGATGCCATTTCAGCGAGCTGGATCGCTTCAAGAGAAGGATGTACGATCGCTCCACCTAATGCTTTATTATACGCAGTACTCCCAGACGGCGTAGAAATGCAGAGCCCATCACCGCGGAACGTCTCAAAATGGTCATTTTTTATCGTCACGTCCATCACAAGAGAGCCTTCAACACATTTCACCGTGCATTCATTAAGTGCTAAATAACGCGCCGCTGAATCACCATTAATATAAGATACCATTACCTCGAGCAACGGATACTCGACAACGTCAAATGGCGTCTTCGCGATATCAATCACAAGCTTTTCCACCTCTTGCGGCGTCCAATCCGCATAAAAGCCGAGATGTCCAGTATGTACGCCAATAAAAGCCGTTTCTGCCAAACGCGCTTTATAACGGTGGAAGTTACTTAAGAGCGTCCCATCTCCACCGACAGAGATGACTAGATCAGGCTCTTCAGGGTCCCACTTCAAATCAAAGTCTTCTAAGTACTGACGCATTTTCTTGCATAGAGCATCAGAAGTTTCATCACCTTTAGATGTCAACATAAATTTCATATCCATTCACCTGCTTTTTCCAAGGCGGATTATTTTTTTTCGCGTTTTCGTAAAAACATTTGGTGCGCTTCTTGAATTTCACCACGTATTTTCGACATCTCTTCATCCAGCTGAAAAGCCGCTTCAGCAGCTCGTTGAATCCTCATCTCAATGCCAGGCGGAAGCTGACCTTTATATTTATAATTTAAAGAATGCTCGACTGTTGCCCAAAAATTCATTGCAAGCGTGCGAATCTGAATTTCGACAAGGATTCGTTTAAGACCATTGTGCGTCTCGACAGGATAACGAATGACAACGTGGTAGGAACGATAGCCACTTTCCTTTTTCTGGGCAATGTAATCTCGTTCCTCTACAATCTCAAAGTCATTGCGCGCTCGTAAATAATGAACAACTTTTTCAATGTCATCAACAAACTGACACATCATCCTTAATCCGGCAATATCTTGAATGCCTTCCTCTAACTGATGAAAAGGCACACCTTTGCGCCGGGCTTTATCGAGAATACTCGAAATCGGTTTAACCCGCCCGGTTACAAATTCAATTGGCGAATGTTGTTGATCAATTTCAAAAAGCTTTCTCATTCCTTTAAGCTTCACTTTTAATTCTTCAATCGCTTGTTCATAAGGTGCTAGAAACTGTTCCCAATTCTCCAAAGCTGTCCCCCCATTTCTGGCGGCTTGAACACCTATCTTTTTTTAGGGCGTCGCCGCTTCGTCGTTTACTCAAACCGAACGGCTTTCCATCATGTTCCAATATGAAATCTGCCCTTTTCCACCAATATTAGTTTATCATAGAAGCGGTGAAGCCAAAAATAGAAGTGCTATGTCAACGAAAGCATTTCTTCTGTGTATTGAGCGAAATTATGTTACACTGACATACACCTCACCAAAGGAGTATCTTATCTATGAAGCACGAACAGGAAATTGAGTGGAAAAATCTTTTAGACGAAAATGAATTTAAAGCTCTTCTCAAATACTATCATGTTCAGGACGATGACTTTATCACACAAAAAA
>NZ_JAALFC010000035.1 GCF_011058155.1 Litoribacterium kuwaitense
TTGATTTGCTTGCTCAGGCTTTGAAGATAACCATGGTCGAATATGTTCAGCAAGATCACGTACGGGGTGATCAAATAACCAATTGACTGGCAGAAAAAATATGGAGAAGAGACATCATAGCTTCGCCTCGACAACACAGCTACGTCCTGCTGCTGTGATGTCGTGTCCATCCATGCATCGTTCGCTAAGGCGATCGCATTTTCACCCAACGCCTTCCAACACCAGTCCATGGCTGTGCTTTGCTGTTCGGAAACGGCATCTAGCCGAGTGCCCCATAGCTGTGGCCATTTCCCTAAAATATTGAGTGCTCCACTGGAAGCAGGTACCACAGAAGCGTGATTTTGAAAAGAAGCAAGTTCTCTTCCTTGCTCTGTCGTTACAGGAAAGTGGGTACTCGTTTGAAATAAGATACCTTCATTGCCATTGACCCGTACAATCCAACGCTTATTTGCTGCAGGAATAGGCGTAGCTCCTGACAGTGACTGTAAATTTGTAGTAAGTAATTGTTGTAAGTTTTTTCGTTCTGCTTTATTTAAATGGGCAACAGGTGCAAATAGATAGCGGCCTTTTTCCCCAATGAACCATTCTCCTGTTGCACTGGTTAGTGATAAACCATACACCTTCTCAAATTCAGTTTCCATACACGAATGCCCCCTTTTTAAACCATATGAACGCTTTTGAAGCTTTACGCCTGAAATGGCACCGTATAGGAAATCAGTAGCTGAGCATTCTAAGAGACGGAAAGGAACGGTGAAGATCACATGGTTAACGAAAAGCTAGAAACTGTTGCTCACCGCTGGCTCGATGAACGAGGCGTTACACCGGAGGACATTGCAGAACTCGTCTACTTTCTCCAAGAGCCATACCACGATGAGCTAACAGTTCATGAATGCGAACATCACGTTCGGAGGGTTATTCAAAAGAGAGAGGTACAAAATGCGATTCTTACTGGCATCGCACTGGACCGCTTGGCCGAAGATCATAAGCTGGAAGAACCGCTTTTAACATCTGTATTGCATGATGACAGCCTGTATGGTGTTGACGAAATTATTGCCCTCTCCATCGTCAATATCTATGGATCGATTGGCTTTACGAACTACGGATACATCGATAAGGAAAAGCCTGGTATTTTAAAGTACCTTAACGATAAAGAACATAAACTTTGTCATACATTTTTAGACGATATCGTTGGTGCAATTGCTGCCGCAGCTTCCAGTCGACTCGCCCATAGCTCTCGTGGCGAAGAATAACGACCTTAAATATTTATGTTTGCTAAAGATGTCGCTGTCCACGTTGGCATAACTTCAACCGACTTTAGATGCTCCGCGGTCGTCACCCCTGTATGCACGAGTAATGTATCAACACCAGCCCGTATGCCCGCAACGATATCTGTATCGTAATTGTCGCCAATCATGAGAACTTTGTCTTTCGGTAACCCCATTCGTGAAATGGCCTGCTCCATAATAATGGCTTCCGGTTTTCCGATATAAACTGGCTGTTGTCCTGTAGACACTTCAACAACAGACGTAATAGCGCCATTGCCTGGTAAAAATCCTCGTTCGGTGACGAGTGCACGGTCAGAGTTCGTGGAAATGAAAAAAGCGCCCTTACGCACAGCTAAACAAGCGATTGCAAGCTTTTCATATGTTACCTCCGGATCTAAACCAACAACGACATAATCTGGGGAAGCCTCTGTCACTTCAAACCCTTCACTTGTTAAAGCATGCTCAAGACCTGCTTGTCCGATAAAATAGACGCGCTTCCCTTGATTCCGCTCCTTCATATATTGAGCAGTGGCCATGCTCGTCGTCACGATATGCTCTGGGCCAGCAGGAACACCAAAAGACGCCAATTTTTCTGCGACCTCTTCTGGCCGCTTCGTCGAATTGTTTGTGACAAATAAGTATGGTTGTCCATTTGCTTTTAACTGCTGAACAAATTGTGTCGCTTCCTTAATCTCGTCTTTACCACGATACATCGTTCCATCAAGATCAATTAAAAACCCTTCATACGTTTTCATAGGTGTCTCCTTAAATTTGCTGCGGATTGTTTTTAAATGCATTGGCCGACGTTTCTTCTCTCATATAACTTCGCACGAGCTCAGGAAATGCTTGCACAGCCCCCCAAGATTGTTTTGTATCCTCAAATAATTTTTGATGATCGATCTGCGTTAGCTCACGAACAATTAACGACCGTTGCTTTATTAAATGATGAATTTGTGCAGCGATGTCTTTAGACATTACGCGCTCGTCCTCTAAAATATCAATAATATCTGCGTAGCCTCCGGGATCTCTCATGAAATACCCATCAATTAATAAATTTCCAGTATCGACAATGGCTTCAATCCACCCATGAACGAGACGTTCTAAAGCAAGCTTTTCCATGCTTGTCGTCCATGATTGATTGGTTTGATATATATCATTTAACTTTTCAATATACTGCAGTCGATCCTCTACATCGTTTCGGTCTACAAAGTACATGGTGTTCCTCCTCTTCTCTGTCACTCCCTCATTAACACTTACAGAATAACGAGGCTTCGGTTGGGATATCGTATTCGTATATGGCTTGCCTCAACATCCGTTCCAAAAAGGAGTGGTACGTTTTGAAAACAAAATACACGGATTTTAAAAATGTAGAAGCGGGTAGAAATATGCTGATTCCGGAACAGCTCCCTGAAGGGCCGTACGGTTCACCTCGTAACAAGCACACACCGGTCATCAATAAAAGCACGCCTTGGAAAGATGGTCAACGCTATTACAGCGCATTTAACTATAATGACAAAGAATTCCACCAGGACACAATGCGATTAGAGCCCGGTGCTCACCCACCTCATGATGATTCAAACAGGCAGCACCAAAACGCAGATGCTCCTGAAAAAAATTAGTCTTTCCCTTTCCCTGGCAAGTGGGCATTCTTGAACCCCACACTGCCAGGGTTTATTCGTTCGCATCCGAGGCTTTGTTTTCTTTTTTTAACACAAAATAAGGACAGCCAAAATTGCAATACTCGTATAAATACTCAGTCAGCGTGCTGATCTTTTTATCAAAAGGCGCCTTTTTTTGCGCGTCTTCATAAAAACCTCTTAGCCTTAACTGGTTGTAGCCCCAATCGCCTACAATAAAATCATATTTTTTTAAAATATCACTATAGCGTTCTTTAAAGGCATCTTCCTTAAACGCTTCGCGGAAATTTTCGACAACTTCATATTGGTTTCCCTGGATTTGTACCACGATGTCCCATTCCTTTCTCTTGCCTATTTTACCATATTCTCACCAGGGCTTGATCACCATATATTTCATGGAAAATCTTTTGGATTCCGAGGCATCCTAATGCACAAGGAGGAATCGCCATGAACATAAAAAAAGCAACGCCGTGGCTCCTGATTTTGCTGTGTACAGCTGCCTGCCAACAGACAGATTCTGATCAGGCACTTTATAAAAGAGATACACACGACGAGCCACGATTAACAACTGAACAGCTTCCAAACAATCTTTATGATACCAACTCTGCAGGCTTACGAAAAGTAGAGAATGGTTATGCTGCCGAACGAGTTCGTGAGCAAGACCTTCTCAATCGGGGCGGCGTCGCTTCACCTAGCATTAATAAACGCCATCTCGCTGGAGCGATTAGTGAACTTGCAACGTCCATTGATGACGTATCTGACACGACGACCTTAGCAACGGATAAAGAAGTGCTTATAGCCTATCAAGGAAACGGTGACGATCGAGAAGAGCTGGCGGATCAAGTGAAAAAGTCAGCGCTGTCTCTTATCCCAAGGTGGTATCACGTATACGTAGCTGATGATGCGGATTTACAGTCTGAGTTAGAGCGCTTGGGAGAATTACCTGCCGAGGCAGAAGCAACGCGGACAGAAGTAGACCAAATGATTGAGCATATGATTGCCAATTATCCTCAGGGAGAAAAGGTAAGCACCGTCGAAAATGAAAATGGTGAACGCAACGGCCAATCTAAATGGTACAAAGACAGCGCACCTCAAGACGCGAAAAAGCGAATGGGACAATAATTCTTTTTCCATTGATCAATTATTCATCAGGAAAGGAGGCGAACAATGAAGCGTTTATACCAATATTGCCTTTTCCTCATTTTATGTGTCGTCGTTTTCACCTCGTCTCTTCCAGCCATTGTAGCTGCAGCCGAAGAAGAGCAAAGCAAAACGACCGAACGAGCACTTTACGAAAAAATGGAAGGAATAACGCATATTCCATGGCACACGTGGGCTGCAATCGACCAATATGAACGCAATGTGCGTGCTGTCCGAAAAGACTTGCCCAAAGCTGAAAATATAGGAGTTTATTATACAGAAGAGCAATGGTCTGGATTATTATCACCAAAAAAGAGCTCTCCTCTCCTTGGATGATCAATATCTTTTTCGGTAAAGGCATGGACGGGAATGACGATGGAAAAGCAGAACGGACAAATTCTGAAGATGTGCTAGTAGCCTTAAGCGAAGAAATGACGCCTTATGGTTACAATCGCGACCATATCAAAGAAGCATTGTGGCGGCGCTATCAGCGCGATCAAACCGTACGCTCCATCATTTCTATGTCAGATATATACAAAGCAGCAGGAACACATGAATTAAACGAACACCATTTCCCAGTACCACTCCACTTTAATCATTCATACCGAAACACATGGGGAGACCGACGAGGTTTTGGAGGATTACGCATTCATGAAGGAACTGATATCTTCGCCTCCTACGGAACACCGGTACTTTCAACCGTACACGGCATTGTTGAAGTAAAAGGATGGAACAAATTTGGGGGATGGCGTATTGGCATTCGCGATACGCGGAACGTCTATCATTATTTTGCTCACCTTCAAGGCTTTACTGATGGGATCGAGGTCGGCTCATTCGTGACTCCCGGTCAACAGATTGGTACTGTCGGCAGTTCAGGATACGGTCCTCCTGGAACACAAGGGAAGTTCCCACCTCATTTGCACTACGGCATGTACAAAGACAATGGTTATACCGAATTTTCGTTTGACCCATATCCTTCTCTTAAAGCTTGGGAGCGCGAAACCCGTAACAAACAAAAATGAGCCTCCATTTATAGGCTCATTTTTGTTACTCTTCATCACCATTCCAATCATCAGGCTGTGCAGGAACTGGTACAATAGGCGACGCCGAACCGCTCGATTGATAAAATTGCGGTACATCTCCTTCAATAAATAAGTCGCCAATTTTGATCGTATTTTGGACGACAGTAACCTCTTTAGTCGAAGGAATAATGACATTTAATTGCACCGTTAAGTCAACAAACAGTTCCAAATACGTATTGTTGATACCGACTTTAGAGATCTGTGTATCAATTTCTGCTTTAACGTCTCCGATTAAACTGAAGCGAACAGGCACTTTCGGACCTAAATTGGCTAATAGGGCATTCCGCGTAGATACCCCTAAAGGAACCCAGTAAACAATTCCTTGTTCATCTGTCGTCCACGAGACGTTATTTAAATGCTCTGGTGCATCAAAGCTATTTAAATCATCAATTTTTCCCTTTTCAATATCTTTTAAATACATCTCTACACGCTGAATCGTATTGGACAGAAGTTGATTGTAAACTTGTGGATCAAAGCTATAGCTCACATTGTTTGACGGACGCTCATGCAGAATCACTAGTTCACGCATATCAACACCGCCAACAATATCCTCAATGATGGTACGGTTAATCGCTTCTCTAGCCAGTTCATCAGTCTTTGTCTTTGCCAAATCCATAATTGTTGGTTCAATGCCTTTATTAACAAGCCAGACACCGTGAATAGATAAAAGAATAAAAACGAGGAAGCTAATGAGAAGAGAACGGCGACGCCTTCTTGAGATGTACAGCTTGCGCATAGCGAGTCCTCCTTTGTCCTTTTTACTATATGCACGTAAAAGGGACGATTAGAAGCGAACAAGCTTTAATAAAAATTCGGATGTTCAACCAACACTCGCTATTCACATTGATCACGATACTCTTTCTAATACCTTACATAATATATTGTAAAAAAGGTCCTGCTTGAGGACCTTTCATCACCGTATATTTATATACCGTATCTACCCATTCATCAGGATGAGCGCCTCTTTTACAGACATACCGCGGTCAACACCCTGTTCCTTCGCTGCGTCTGTGACAGATTCTAATGGGGCATTGAGTAAGTCGTCAATTGTACGAACGCCCACAGCCCGTCCAGCTAAAATGCGGCGGTCGGCTAATTTTTCATTTAATAAAGCGACGTCAAGAGCCCCACACATTACATAACCGTTCTCCCCAGTCACCGCCATAAAGTTGGTTTTGGGTAAACGGACAGTTACTGCCGTAAACGTATGTCCTTCAACATCAATTGGGGTCATTGTGACCATTCTCCCCGGCCTCCTTTCAAAAGTATATTATGAAAGAAGACCAGCAAGCGTGTGCCCGATTCCTAGACAGGTGATGGCTTGGAAAGCGCCCAAGCAATCAAGTCACGAAGCATTTCAGGGACGAAATATGTCTTATTTGGTAAACGAACGAGCTGTGGGTAAAGAGAGCCGAAAGTAAACATGTCGACCGTCCCAATTCGATATAAACGGTCCGGCTCGAGCGGCTTTCCATGAACTGTAATGGTCATCGTTTCCCTGCCAGTATCGCTCGTTGTCGACGTTTGAAGTCCATCATAAACCATGATACCCATTAAGGTTCCCCGGAAGCCAAGCCCTTTAAAGCGTAAATGAATCTTTTCTTCGGTGGATGCATCTTTGACAATTTCTCGCAATTGAGCCCCAGTTAATGTCACTAAGCACGGATTGATGGGGTGAGGACAAGCTTCATGAATATCTTTTTCTGTAACCGCTCCTGCAGGTAAACTTTGCAGAAGCAGACCAGCATTTACCATGCCAATATCTGCTTTACACCATTGCCGTAAAGCTTTTGCCAGCATCATTGAGAAATTTGATGGCGAAAACCAGTTATGTGTCAGTGGTTGATCAAGAGTACCAATCGGCACGTGCAAATCCTCTTCGGCAGTGGCATGAAGCTCTTCTAATAATGCCACCGCTTGCCTATCTTTCGGTTTGTTCGTCGCCTGATGAAGCTGATCTTCTGAATGAATGAGGCACCCCCCCTCAATCGTAAGCGTCGTTTGTCCAACATACTTGCCATGCTTCCCCCCTTGACAAATCAACGTGTCACCCACTCTTTCTCCTTCAGGAAGCACGTGATGTGTATGTGCACCTAAAATCACGTCAATGTCCGGAAACGCTTCGGCTAAACTGACATCTGTCCAATATCCAAGGTGCGAAAGAAGAACAATGATATCCGCTTCGTCCTCTAGCTCGTGCAATAGCGGCGGCAAGACTTCTTCTGCATCCAGAACATCCCAGCCGAGGAGCTCATAGAAATGTTTAAAAGGTGCTGTTAAGCCAATCAAAGCAATGCGTGTGCCTTCCCTTGTCTCGTGGATGGCGTATGGCTTACACCAATGCGGATGTCTTTGTTTTTTTGATCGATCACATTTGCTAAGCAGACCGTAAATGCCGCTTCGTCATACAAATCATTTAGTGCTGCTTGACTCAAAGTAATGCCTTCATTATTTCCTATCGTCGCGTACTGATAGTCGAGCTCATTCAGACATCTGACATTCATTTGCCCGTTCGATGCTTCAGAAATGGCATGGAACCGGTCCATATGATCCCCTAGATCAATGGTGATCGTTTCCTCATGCTGGTTGCGGCTGGCAGCTTGAATGTCTCGAACGACAGCCGCGTTTGTTGCAAAATGTTCGAAATGACTGTGAAAATCGTTCGTATGAATCAACTGAACCACTTCAGGCATAAGCTCTCCCCTTTTTAATCAAATAAATCCAGCTGTTTAGCTGCTAACCGGTCCGTCTGATCCAAATTTAAAAGCTCAATCAATTGCTTCGCATTTGGAACTGCATCGCCAGCTGAATTATTGTTGAACAAAATATAGACGTTGTCCGATGCTTTTGTGAGCTTCTGAATCAACGGAATCCACTCACGCAATTCTCGCTCACTATACTTATATAAACAACGAACTTTGCGCCATTCCTCTCGCGTACGTCCTTGCCGTTGCCAGCCAGCAGTATTCCTGCCATGAAAGCGAATCAGCGTTGCTGTCTCTGATGTAGCGACCGGCACGATCGGAATCGATCCATCACCCGCCTGAGGCTCATCGCACACGCTATGAATCCATTGCTCCTCTTTCATAAACTGAAGTGTCTTCTCACGCATTCCATTATGAAACCACGACTGATGCCTGAATTCAAGCGCTAATGGCAAGTCTGACAGACGACGTTTCATATCTCGCAAAACAGCAACATGCTCACGCGTACAGTCAAACCACGGAGGAAACTGACAGAGGATCGCTCCGAGCCGGCCGGACACCCGCATCGGCTCAATAGAATGCCTATAAGCAGCAAACAACTCTTCTTTGGAATCAAACGTTCCTTCTCCACGCCGATGACCTGTCATTTCCTGATAAGCTTTTACGACAAAACGGAATCCTTCCGGCGTATCATGCAGCCACTTTTCATAGTTCTTTTGCGGCTGAATGGCATAAAAAGAGCTATCCACTTCCACCACGGGAAAGTGCTCACTATAAACCGCTAGCTTTTGATGCGCAGGAACTTGCGAATAAAGGATGTCATGGTCCCCCCACCCTGTAACACCAACATAAATCATGATCGATAAACCCTTTCGTACTTATACTGCTTACATTGTATCAAAAAAAATACGACTTCTGTAAAATCGTGCATGTACTTCAGATAAAGTGAGGCAAAACACATTCATTACATAATGACGGGATCGAGCTTAACATATACGACGAATTACAATATTGCACAAACCATGATTTTCCTAATCACCTATCACTTGATATACTTATTTTGGCTATTATGATCACAGTTGCGAAAAACATAGATATAGAGAGGAATCAACGCGTGAGACATATCATTCCATATTTACTTTTTGCGAGCGTCATCGGTATAACGATGACAGGATCACTCATCTTACATACCTATTCCATATATATTTTTTATACAGTCTACGACGAAATGAAAACAATGATTACCTGGGCACTGCTTGGCAGTTACACCTTATTTGTTGTCAGCTTTTTACAAGCACGCTTATCCACGAGCACTGAGCAAGTTTGCTTCGATGAGAAACGAGGCGCCTTGACGAAAAAACTTCAAGCCCTCAACAAATCCGCAGATCGGATACCCGGAATTATATGGGTCGGCTTTAGCTTGCTCCTTCTTTACATCATGATCACCGGTTATTTTGAATATGAAGTATTTGTCACAATCTTTTACGTTGTCGCCATGGTTGTCACATTCTTTCTAGCCGTGAAATACGAAAAAAACACCTTTACAAAAGAAGAAGTTGAAGAAAATTTACAAAATGAACACAAACCTTTCCGCTGGATCGACTATCGGAAGCAACCTTTCAGCATTTCGTTTATTCTGCTTACATGTATCATCTTTTATTACTTTTGGATTAACCCAGAAGGTGCAATTCATGACCACGAAACCGTCGATACGAGCAGTCGTCACGCAATGTCACTGCCGTTTACAGCACTCTTACTTACCCATTCCACATTTTATAATGTGTTATTGTACATCAGTCATCATTTCTCATTCCTTGGTTTTAAAAAGATTTATGTCTCAGGGGACAAAGTGTTAACGGCCCATTTTTTCGAACTCATTATAGGCGGCCTCGTCTTATTGCAATGGATCGTATCCATTATTCAGTTTGTTTGGTTCAACAACTAAAGTAAATTGAATGGGTTGTCTGAAGTTTTGTTCATCATTACAGTGCCTCTAGTTGAAATGGCTTGTCGTAAATGATCTCAACGCTTTCTTCATTTATCGTCAAACAGTGTTGACTCTGGAACGACTCCATAGTTCATACTCAGCATTGAGAATAAATCATTTAAAGAGGTGCAAAAAAATGAACACATATGATGTTGCGATTATCGGAGCAGGTGCAGGCGGATTAAATGCAGCTTTTGAAGCGGTCCAGTTGCATAAAAAAGTTGTTCTCATTGATCAATTTAAGCCTGGCGGAGAATGTACATGGTCAGGATGTATTCCTAGTAAAGCGCTCATTCAAATCGCTAAAGACGTTAAAAACGCGCAAAAATTTGGCTCAATTCATATTGAATCAAAACAAATCTTAGAAAAAGTACGGCATTTGATCGAAACGGCTCACCAAGGCGAAGCGGTTGAAGTCCTAGAAGACGCAGGCATTACGTATGTACAAGGGTCTGCTTCATTCAAAGATGCAAACACTTTAATGGTCAATGACGATGACATCACAGCGGATAAAATCGTCATTTCGACAGGCTCTTCCGCTCTCGTTCCACCGATAAACGGCTTAGAGAATGTAAACTATTTAACGAATGAGACAGTCTTTTTACTTGAAGAACTGCCAAAAGAGCTCATCGTTCTCGGCGGAGGCGCGATCGGAGTTGAGCTTTCCCAAGCGATGCAGCGCTTAGGCGTCCAAGTCAAGGTCGTCGAAATGGCAGAAACCATTTTACCCCGCGAAGAGAAGGACATGGCACAGGCTGTCCAGTCCATTTTGCAGCGAGAAGGTGTCGCGTTTTATACATCCGCAAAAGCCGTTAAAGTGAAGGAGGATGAAAAAGGAATTACCCTCACTTTTGAACAGCATGGACAAGAAAAAGACATCACTGCTGAAAACATGCTAGTCGCCTTAGGACGAAAACCCAACACAGCAGGCTTAAATTTAGATCAGATCGGTGTCACTTACCATGCAAAAGGAATTGAAGTCAACGAATACTACGAGACATCCGTACCTAACGTGTACGCAGTCGGTGACGTCGTCGGACCATTCTTGTTTTCACATACAGGCGGATTACAAGGAAAGCATGCGATGCGAAACGCCTTCTCAGGAACTAAAAAGGTCATCAATTTCGATCATGTCGCCTGGTGTACATTTACGGAGCCAGAGCTGGCGAGATCAGGCATGACCGAAGCAGAAGCGCGCGAAAAATATCACGACCGCATCGCCGTCTATACGATGAATTACAGCGATGTCGACCGTGCTGTCGTTGATGAGAAAACAGACGGCATGGCAAAAGTTATTTGTGACGATGAAGGCTTGATCTTAGGTGCAAGTATTTTAGGCGAGCGTGCCTGTGAAATGCTTTGTGAACTACAAATTTTAAAATCCCAAAATATTCCTTTTTACAAATTACAAGAAGCCATTCACCCATACCCTGGATATAGCGAATTGTTGCTTATGATGAGCACAGAAGCCTATAATCATCAATAACCGATACAAAAAGACTTGTCGTAGATACCATACAAGTCTTTTTTGTACTATTTGATTGAGGGGAATGAGAAACATCCATGAGCAATAAATATTTCCGCACCGGCGATATTGCGAAATTTAACAACGTCTCCGCTGATACAGTTCGATATTACGATAAAGAAAATCTCGTCACCCCGACAGAGATCAGAGATAACAAATATCGCTACTATACACTAAATGACGCACTTAAATTTAACAACGTGACTTTATTACGAGAATTAAACGTACCGCTACAACAAATTAAAGAGTGGTTGACCTACACGAACTTAGATCAAGCAACCTCTTTTAACGACGATTACATTGACACGTTAAAAGAAGAGCGTCGCATCATTGATCAAAAAATCCATTTCCTACAAGAGTTTAACGACCGGATGGAGTCATTTAAAATCAATCCAAACGCAATTGAATACGTAGAAAATGATTTTATTTATATTTGTCGTGCCTTGAGCTTTACTGCTGACGACAAAGGCTTTAACATTGATGATCCGATTCAAGCAGAAGGTGTCGATGACCCATTTTGGACGAAAACATCGATTTTAGGATTTATGAATACAATCGAGCATCGTCACTCGCCGAACAAAGGACGTGTTTGTTGCTCTAATATTATCCCGAGTGAGTGTGATGACATTGAAAAGGTTCACTTTGTCCAAGCCCTCCGGTTTAATTACATCGGCAACCCGTTTAATGATCCTATGTATTTAAGTAAAATCATAACCCAAGCCGAAAAATACGCAGATACTAATAACACGAAACCGATCAACGAATATTATGAAATGTACTATATGCACCAATTCGTTAATGATTCACCTTTATACTATGTACATATATATTTCCCTATAGACTAGGATGTCACACTTTAACGTCTGTTCTTTCCTTGTTCTATCGCTTTACGCGAAACCTTTAGGGTCAGAATTGTACTGTGTAACGCGCTAGCAAGAATGCTCATTTATTTTCCATACGCTGTTTTGCCAAAAACAATGTGTACGGAATTGCTCGGCTTTCAACTAGCGCTTCGAATGGCCTCGTTCCCGGAAAAGCATTGATTTCAATCATATAAATATCACCATGCTCATTTATTCCGAAATCAATCCCTAATGCGTCGACGGTCGGCTCCACCATGCTTTGTGTTTGCTTTGCAGTTTCTATGGCCAATTTGTTCAAGTTCAATTTAATCATTTTCGCATTTTCACCATACATCTGGTCTAAAAACTGTGTAATATACGTTATGGAAGACCCTACACTGACATTAACAATTTTATTTTTTGAAGGACTAACCGCCGCATAGTGAAAAAATAACCGCCATTGTCCAGCTCCATCTCGCCCAACGTAGCTTCTAATGATAAAAGGATTCCCTTCCCTCGTTACTGAATTGACTCCAGGCTGAAGGTGATGATATTCAATATCTTTAATATTCATGACATACTGTCCTAATTCTTTATGGGGTATTTTGCTCTGTAGCCCACTTGCATTAGACACATGAATTTCATCCTGAAATTTTTCAAATATGAAAATTCCCAACCCTTTATGACCACGATTTGGCTTTAAAAAAACAGTTCGATGCTCCTGTAGAAGCATATCTAACTGCTCTACATCTTTAAAAGAGATCGTATCAATCACATACTTAGATAAAAAAGCATTTTGCTTCATTTGTTCTTGAAATTCGAGTTTACTTTTTCCTAAACGATGAGTTGTAAAAGGTAGACCTTCTTGTTGCAACTGCCTATATATAGGCTCATCTTGTCTAAGCGGAATATCGTTATAAATGACATCCGGAAAATACGTAACCTCTTCAACCCACTCACCAAACTTATACATCTGACCAAAAATAAGCTTTTTTTCAAAATCAATTTGAGCCGGATTAAAAAAAATAGCTTCAGCTTGATGCTCCTTAGCAAACATGGCGGCAACTGTATCTTTCATCATCGGATTTTTGTATTTCCTCAACATTCCAATTAATGGCATGAACCTCACCAGCTCTCTACAAAGTGATTAGAACGTCTTAATGATAAGTGGTAAGGTTGCAGCCAGCAATAACATTCAACCAAATGAAATTCTTAAATTTTATTAAAGGAATTTACTACCATATTAATTTTTTTAGACTAAACAATAGCATCATTCAAGAGAAATATGCCCGAATCAAATTATGCAGACGGGCTCTTAACCTTAAAATATGGGGCTGTCGGCCAAAATGTACGCGATTCGTCAAGAGGATAACGTGTAACTTAACGGCCGGATCAAACCAGATGCTTGTTCCTGTGAATCCAGTATGTCCGTAAGAGGATGCGGAAAATAAATCGCCACATGATGATAAAGATTCGCTCTTTAACATCCAGCCTAGCCCCCGCTGTTCAGGTGCAAACATCGTAAAACTTTGCCTTGCCAGTGACAATGCTGCTTCTGATAAAATTTGCTTCCCTTGATACACTCCGTGATTTTCAATCATACTAGCAAAAATCCCCAAATTGTTTAGCGTCGAAAACAGCCCCGCATGACCACTCACACCTCCAAGCAATTCGGCATTTTCATCGTGCACGTCCCCACACTTATAAGCTTGTCGAGCTTCGCAAAACTCCGTCGCCGCAAAACGACATTTTTGTTTATCGGGGTTGAACTGTGTATCATACATCATGAGCGGGTTGAACAATTGCTCTTGAACAAATGAGGAAAAAGACTGCTCAGTCACTTTTTCAATCACTTGATGCAACGTAATAAAACCTATATCGCTATAAACAACTTTCGTCCCTGTCCGATATTCCAAAGGCTTAGCAAAAATTTGTGTCATCACTTGCTCTGCTGACCATTGCTTTTTGTAAAATGGCTGATGCGCTGGCAAACCTGAAGTATGCGTGAGCAAATGCTTTAACGTCACCTCCTTCTTACCGTTCTGGGCAAAATCCGGCAAGAAAAAGGGGACAGGGTCGTCTAAACGAATTTCCCCATCATCAATCAGCTTTAACACTGCCGGCATTGTCGCTACGACCTTCGTCAAAGAAGCCAAATCAAAGACAGTATCCACTTCCATCGGTGCCTCGTAAGGATAGACCATTCGATGCCCGACAGCTTCCTTCACGATGACCTTCCCCTCATGTGACACAACCATAGCGGCTCCTGGAATATGACTTTGTGCAACTTCTTTTTGTAAAAAATGGATGAGAGCCTCTTTCATCAATGATCGCCTCCCTTTGTTCATTGATTGACTGCTAAAAAAAGATACAACCCCCCTTCCTTAAATTAAGTCGAAGGTTGCCTCTCTGTTCAATCATCACTCCTCTTCCCGGACTTGTTTCTATAAATCTTTCTTCATTACATGAAATTTTCGTGTAATACGAAAGCCAGCTTTCCCGTAAAGAATACCTGCGCTTGTTTTTTCACCCGTCCATAAAAACCAAGCACCGTGTAAGCCTTCAGCTTTCATTTTCTGCAAGCATAGGTGTAATAAAATTTTCCCTAGCTTCTTCCCTTGCTCTGCAGGATCTACACCAAACGGTCCGAAGCGCTCTCGTACACCTTCATACCCCCCAAACATGCAGAAACCGACAACTTCTCGCTCTTTTCTAGCGACAATGATTCGATTTAACGGCAAGCCTTGCAAGATTCCTTCACGAATAGCTCTGCCCCAATCTGGGTTAAAGGTACAATTGGCAAATTGAATCAATTCATAAAGGTCTTGATCAGCTGCGAGCGTAAAAGAATATCCTTCTGCTTCTCTTTTGTCCACAAGTACTTTGATGTCGTCTGTTAGCTGAAAATCAACTAAACTTCGATCCATTGCTACCGGTGAATACAGTTTTTGAAACCCTTGGGCCAACAAAAAATGATACCCTGCAGAATATGATTCCTCGTCAATACCCGGTATAATATAATTTGGTGCATAAGAAGCAAAGAAAAGGTTTTGTCTACCATTCCTTTTCAAAAAATCTGTTGCTTCTCTCAGCAAAAATGTGCCGATACCTCTTTGACGATAAGCCTCATCCACAAAGAAAAACGGAATCCAACCATTCTCTCGTTCAACGTCGGTCCCTGTCATTGGCAGAAGCCGACGCACTGCATATACAACCCCAACAAGACGATTTCCATCAAAAGCCAAACGCATTCCTTCAGGGTCAAAATTAGCATCCAGTAGCACGAGATGCCGAAAACGTTTTGGCGTGATTGGATCTTTCCATAATGATTGATTCCAGAGCTGTAAGATGTCTCGTTCATCACCAGGCTCGTAATGTCGATACGTCACCATTCTTTTTCCTCCTTCAATACGACTCCGTTCATTTTATTGTTCGTATCACCTAAGACCTCAAGAATCCCATTCATTAGTGATAGAGCCAATAAGGTTGTGCTTGCTTCGTAAACTTTTCGAGTTGTTCATCACACGAATGGAGAAAATCTTTTGCCGTCCCGTCAAATAAATGCTTTCTTAACTGTTTAGTGCCGGCTAAGAGATCAAAAAAGAATTTACCATCTTCATTCTCGACAAATTGGAATTGTCTTGGATACATTTCTATGATCGTTTCTAATAGAAGAAGCCCGGCTTTTAAAGAGTGTAATTTAGTGCGATCAGTTAAATGAAGCTGCACCCCACCACAAACTTCACCTTGATATTTTTGGTAGGTAGGTAAAAATGACGTCGGTCGTGCAAGTAGGCCAGCTATATTAATTTCGTTCATGGCTTTAGCAAGCTTTTGTCCATCGATAAAAGGAGCGCCAATAACCTCAAAGGGCCTCACCGTTCCCCGGCCTTCAGAAAGGTTAGTGCCTTCAACTAAACATGTTCCTGTATATAAAATGTTCATATCGATGTTCGTCGTATTTGGCGAAGGGGGAATCCAAATCAAGCCCGTGTTATCGAAATACATGTCTCGCTTCCATCCTTGCATTGGAACTACAGTTAACTCGCAACAATATTTGAACTCGTGTTTATAGAGTAAAGCTAATTCTCCTACAGTTAATCCGTGCCGGTTCGGGAGTGGGAACATTCCGACAAAAGAACGTACGTCTTCTTCAACTAAATTCCCTTCCCTATCGCTCCCATTGACCGGATTAGGACGATCGAGCACAACAAAGTGCTTACCAAACTCAGCACAAGCTTCCATCACATAGGCCATCGTATAAATATACGTATAGTACCGTGAGCCAATATCCTGCAAATCAAAGACGATGACATCGACGTGATCAAGCATTTCTTTTGTCGGCTTCCTCGTCATTCCATAAAGACTATACACAGGCAAACCCGTAGAAGGGTCCACAGTAGAGCTCACCTTCTCTCCTTCCTTTGCATCTCCACGGATTCCATGCTCTGGTCCGTATAAGGTCGTTAGATGAACATCAGGGTGCTCGAAAAATAAATCGACAGAGGGGACGAGCCTCTCATTCACACCCGTCATATTCGTAACTAGACCAATCCGTTTTCCTTTGAAGTTTACATATTCGTGTGACAAAAAAATATCCAGTCCAAGTTTCAATGACATCCCTCACTTTTTTAATGTGCGCTAGTAGCTAAGTGCAACATCAAGTTACACAGCCAATTGGTTAACAAAAGCTCTTATTGCGTTTCCAGCCAACGATCATAAGCAGCCTGGTTCAGCTCAACTAACTCGTCAATCCCTAATTGCTGTAATGTTTCGACGTACTCGTCCCACGTCTCATCAATTGGTTGTGCGCCGGTGATAAACTTCGCTTCCATCTGTTCAAAATAACTGTCAATATCCGTTTTTAACATACTGATTCGCTGTTGCTCTTCGACCGTAAAATACACTTGCGGATAGGGCATTTTCGCATAAGGAATTAACTCTTCGTTCACCCATTCATAGATTTCGAGAATGGCAGAATTGCCGCCTTCTTTACTGTAAAACGCTTCTGTCAAAACCATAGGTACGCTCGTTCCTACACCAGGTGCATGCTGTGCATTCGTTTCTGTCGTACTTAAACCATCTTGTGATAAAAGAATCCATTGATCGTCTTCGTTCCATTCATATGTTTCTCCTTCAATTCCTAAACGAGACAGAATCGTTCCTTCTTCCGAATATAAATAGTCCAGCCAACGAATCGTCGCTTCTGGATGCGGGTTGTCTTTTGTAATCGCCGCTCGCCCACGGAAAACTTCGCTGTATTCAATGGTTTGTTTTATGTCGTTGACTTCACTCGTCATTGGCGGAAGAATCGGATAATTCAATGCATCGGCAGGGTCCTCAAATCCGACTTGTACAATTGGCCACGTAGAGAAAATGCCTGTCCGATCACCTTTTGCGACAAATTGCTCCCACGTATGTGAAAACATTTCGTTGTCTAACAATTCTTCCTCGTAAAGTCTATTCATATAAGTGAGGTAAGCTTTAAACTCATCTTGGACCCAAGCATATTCGACAACATCTCCGTCCGTATAGATACCTTCATTTTGTACAATACCAAAATTGGGTAACAAACCGACACGAAGGTCTGCTGGCGTATTGGCAGTAAGCGGTATGACTTCACCGACATTTCCAGGGTCTTCCTCTTTAATACGCTTTAATAGTTCGTAAAACGCTTCCATCGTCGCTGGTTTTTCGGCACCCATGGCTTGCAGCCACGGGCCATTCATCCACATGATCGGCGTTTTAGATGTCGGTGCTTGATCAAGCGCTGGCAACGCATAAATATGTCCATCCGGTGTTGTAATTGACGCTTCGAGCTCAGGATTTTCGTCTAATAGCTGTTGAATATGAGGTGCATATTGAGCGATTAAATCTTCCAAAGGAATTAACAATCCTTGAGAACCGTAGTCTACTTCTTCACCAGCAGTTAAATCCGCGCCGTAAAATAAATCTGGCAATTCCAAGCTCGCAAAGGCAAGCTGTTTATTTTGCACGAAATCCTCATTTGTTGCCGTTCGATAGTCAAATTGGATATTCGTCAATGCTTCCATGTCCTGAAAGAAGCCCATCTCTCCCCATTCTGGTTGAATCGGCGACCGTTTCCCCATCATTTCTAACGTAATCGGCTCTTCTACAATCGGATAGCCTGTTTCGTTAAAAGTTGCTAAAGTATCTCCCCCCGTTTCGTCAGCATTACTACAACCTGTAATCGCTATCACAATAACGGTCATCAGCATCCAAAAACTGCTCTTCCTGTTCAAATCAACCTCTCCCCTTTTATAAAAACTGCCAACCATGATCATGCATCGGGTGAAAGACTATTCCTTTAACGAACCTATCATCACACCTTGAATAAAGAATCGCTGTAAGAAGGGATAGATCATGAGTAACGGCGCGGCGGAAACAATCATTACCGCGTATTTAATGATGTCCGCAATTCTTGCATGTTCACTTAATGCTTCCACCGCTCCACTTTGTTGCATAAGCTCGGTCGTCAATTGTTGCTGCACGAGTATTTCACGCAGAAACAACTGTAATGGAAACAATTCCCGATCGTGAATATAAATTAATGCACTAAAATATTGATTCCAGTGCCCTACGCCATAAAACAACGCCATCACAGCGATAATAGGTGCTGATAAAGGCAAAACAATCTGAAAGAATGTTCTGATTTGAGAAGCGCCATCAATCTCAGCAGCTTCTTCTAACCCCTTTGGAATGGTCACTTTAAAAAATGTCATCGTCACAATAATATTCCACATCGCCGCCGCATTTGGGAGAACCATCGCCCAAATCGTATCGATTATGCCTAAATCACGCACCAGTAAATATGTCGGGATTAAGCCACCCTCAAAAAACATCGTGAACACAAGTAACGCCATAATGACTTTTTTCCCAATCAGCTCAGACTTCGACAAGGCATATGCCATTGGCAGAGTTACTGCCAAGTTAATAAACGTTCCTAAGACAGTATATAAAATTGTATTGCGGTACCCTAGCCAAATCTCGCTGTTTTGAAAAACACGCGCATAGCCTTCAAATGTGATCCCTTTCGGTAACAGCCACATCTCTCCAGAATTCACATATGCAGGATCACTGATCGATGCACTAACGATATAAATCAAGGGATAAGAAATGACGATGATTAAACACCAAACGAAAAGCTTATTACAAATGTCAAAGGCCCTGTCTCGACTGGTCTGCTTCATCCCCATATTGGATACTCCTTTTACCATAAGCTTGTACCCGTCCTTCTTGCCAATCGATTAAAGAAGATTAAAATCATAAAATTAATGACTGAGTTAAAGAGACCAACGGCTGTTGAATAACTATACTGACCATGAAGCAAACCTGATTCATAGACATACGTCTGAATCACTTGAGACGATTCCAGATTAAGAGGGTTTTGTAGCAGCAAAATCTTTTCGAATCCAATCGACATCATATTTCCCATATTTAATATGAGGAGAATAATAATCGTCGGCATAATGCTTGGCAAATTGATATGCCAAATTCGTTGCAACCTTGTCGCACCATCCATTGTTGCCGCCTCATGAAGCTGTGGATCGACACCAGCCAACGCCGCCAAATAAATGATGGCGCCCCAACCTAAATTTTGCCACTCATTAGACCAGACGAAAATTGACTTGAACCACGCTGGCGCAGTCATAAACGACATTGGCTCCATACCGAGAACTTGCATGACATTGTTGACAATACCCGTTGCTGGATCTAAGAAGGCGATAATCATTCCAGCAAAAACGACGACCGAAATAAAATGTGGAGCATACGTAATCGTTTGCGCCGCCTTTTTAAATGACCCGTCTCTTAATTCATTTAATGCCAAAGCAACGATGATTGAAATCGGAAAAAGCGCCAAACCATATAAGTTGATTCCTAATGTATTGATCATTAAATCCCAAAAGTAGTATGACGAAAAAAACCTGCTAAAATGATCGAACCCAATCCAGTCACTACCAAAAATGCCATCGATCGCACGGAAATTTTTAAATGCGATCTGTAAGCCATACATCGGATAATATTTAAAAATGAAAAAGTATAGTAACCCCGGAGCCAACAATACGTATAGCTGCCAGTTTAATTTCACTTTCCGCCAGTATGGCCTTCGTTTTTTGGGGGTTTTCTGTACAGAATATTCCACCATCGTCTTCGCTTCTCTCCCTCCCTCGAGACCTTTTCAAACTATGACGACTTTTTTCTATATACTTTCTCCGCGCAACGATGGTTGCGAATAAGCGGATATTGACTGACACAGGATAACTGCATTAAATGCGGCCTACTGTTTCGCTGCGGGTGAAGCTCATGTAAGATAAGCAAATTTCAGATTTTACTCACTCATATATGATATCGCTTTCATAAGAAGCATCGTTGTAACACGGGCTCATCATCTCAGCTCACCGCTTACGATCAGAAGTATTGTTAAAACTCATGCCCAGGAATAAATCCGCTTTTTCGAACATTTCCACCTGCAGGATACTTTAATGTCTGGGCATATGTAACACGTCCGACACATCCTCTCACTGTCCCTAATGCTTTATAATAATCAAAGTATCGGAACGATGACGAATTCATAATAAACCAGTAATTTGCTAGCGCCTCTAGGTATGTTTCAAATTCATCTGATACATCTACATAAATATCCGGATCGTAGTCCTCCATATCCTCCCAATTTTCACTATGATAAAACGGATAATAATGAGGCGCCAAACCGTCCAAATCAAATCCCGGCAAACCAGCTTTCAATTGGGCTGCCTCTACAATTCTTTGACATAACACATGATCGGGATGGATACTGTTGACCCAATGCGTTACGACAACCGTCGGTCTAAGCTTGCGCATTAAGGTCGCAACATGCGTAACGATGTCATCGTTAAACGCTAGTTCAGCATCTTTATAATCTAGCGTGATACTACTGCCACCTAAGATGTGTGCGACTTTTTCCGCCTCCTCAATCTTCTGTCTTCGGTAATCCTCAACGGTGACATGCTGAGGGTTTCCCTTCTCTCCAGCTGTTAAATGAAGAAACGTAACATCCCAGCCAGCTCGCGCGTATTTATGCGCGATGGCACCTGCCTGAATTTCTACGTCACCACAATGAGCACCAACAGCTACAAAATGCTTTCTCTGTCCCATATCCTCATCCTCACTTTCTTATAATTCTGTATTTTTAGAACAATAATCATCTAACAAAGCTCAACTTCATCACGTTTTACTATACCATGAAATCTCTTAATTCAACATATAAATTTATATTATTTTAAACTTTTTTGTAATTTTATTTCACCGAAACTCCTACTTCAATCTCCGTACTACGCAATAACCTATATATCCTCGGCCTTTTTTACTGCTTAAATAAACCAGTATGATATACTTACAAACAACGAAAAGGTCATAGATTGGAGGTAAACACAAATCATGAGTGTAAATAAGATTTCTTTAATGGACGCTTATATGATTGAAAGTTTACGAAGAAAAGAAATTACTGACGACGAAATTATCGAAAAAGCGACGGCGGGTGATGTATCGTCTTGGGAAGTATTACAGCCTCATTATGATTTTACTGAGCTGTCTAAACTTGCGAAGCAGAACAAAGACGCTTTTCATTCGATCATTCAAGACGGTTACCAAATCAAATTCGTCACCATTTACGGAATCCAAAGCTTATTAAAAATGAAATTTAACATCTTGAAGGATGATTACGTCACCGTGGAGAATGGCATTACGCAGTTAAAAGTCACTGAAGATCAATACTTAGTGCTTAAACAAATGCTTTCCACGAACTGGACGATGACCGAAACGTCTAGCGATGGTCCAAACAAAGTCATCAGTATCCTCATGTAACAATCTTTTTTTGTGATCTCTTTCCTTACCCAACATCGATGTTTCACTTTGCAATACGTTGATGAGTTTGACTTAAAGAGTTTGTTTATCTTAGTATTCACTTTTCAATAGTTACGTAGGATACGAATATTGGCACTTGGTAGCTTAGAGTAGCGTATTCATAACGACACACTCTTATCGTAGAACGTAATATCTCTAAATTAAGAACACAGACCCAGAAAAACAAAATGTTTTTCCTGTCTGTGTTTTTGTCTGTTTTTTTACGATTGTACGGTCAGTCATTCTTCTCTAAAGCTTTGCCAATATTCATGACATGACTAAAACCAAATGCTAGACTATCAAATATACCGATAGATGAGTAGTCCTGTTCAATACAATAATACTCAACACCATGGTTTTCTCCCCAATGAATGATCGCTTCCATATCAATTTCACCGGCTCCGACCTCTGTTAGATTATTCTTGATATCCGTTGGCTCATAGCCGCTCTTAAAATCTTTTAAATGTACAACAGGGGCTCTTCCGCTATATTTCTTAATGCTTTCTACAGGATTTTCGCCGGCGACAGCCATCCAATATGTATCTGGCTCAGCGTAAATACAAACGCCGTGAACAGGGTCAGTCATGAAATCCAAGATTTTTCTACCATCGACTATGTTATTGTAATCGTATTCAGGATTGTGCAATCCGATCCTAAACCCTAAAGCGCTTAAGTTTTTTGCTGCCTGAACTAGCGCTGTTTTTGTCTCACGGTAACCGTCTTCATATTGTTTTTCGTCATTAATGTATTTATCGTAGACTGTTTTACACCCAAAGATATAGGCTTCTTCAATAATGCCGTCCAAATCATATAGAAATCGATCATGGTCAATGTGCATGCCTGCAATGTTAAATTCATACTTTCTTATCAATTCCGCAACATCGTGAGGGTCATTCCCACGCATGCCATCGAGTTGTACCGCCTCAAACCCGATCTCTTTTAAAGTCTTTAAAGTCCCCTCACAGTCTTTTTCAAATTCATCTCTGACCGAATACAATTGAGCAGCAATTTTACTTTTAAAATGTGACATCACTTTATCACCTCAATTCCTTACTTTGCAGATTGAGCCAATTCATTTCTTCTGTCGTCAGTTGAATAGTTGCACTAGCAATTGAAGAAGTTAATTCTTCTTGGTTCTCACTGCCGATAATGGCTGCTGTTGGAAAAGACTGGTTTAATACATACGCTAAAGAAATTTGAATTGGACTGACACCCTTCTCATGTGCCAAAGCGATCACTCTTTCATACCTCTGCCAGTTATCTTTAGAATAATACACATCAACCATTTCCTGATTGTCTTTAATTTCAGGAGAAAATCTTCCAGAGAAAAACCCTCCTGCCTGTGAAGACCACGACAATAGTGGTTTTTGTGTCACTTCATGCCAGCTAAGCATGTCTTCATTTGCAAACACACAGTTTTCCCACCGTGGCTTTATCGGTTTAGCTAAACTTAAATTCGGACTCGTAAAGCTAATTCTAGTTAATCCATGATCCTTCGCATATTGATCAGCTTCGATCACTCTTCGCAATTCCCAATTTGATAAGCCGATCGCCCGTATTCTTCCCGCTTCAACATGTTTATGTAATGCCTCCATAATTGGCGCGACCGGCTCTGTAGGATCATCGCGATGAAGCGCATAGAGGTCTACATAATCGGTTTTTAAATATGCTAAACTCGTCATCAAATCTTCTTCAATGGCCTTAGCGTTAACCCTTGGTTTAGAATGATCATCTCTTACTGGATGACAACCTTTAGTTAAAACGATCACTTTGTCTCTTATATCTCGTTTTTCCATCCAGTGTCCAAGGGCTTTTTCACTAAAACGGTAATGTCTCGCTGTATCAAAAACATTTCCACCTAAAGCGATGTACTTGTCCAGCACTTCTTCAGCAAAATCCATACGATCCAAGCGTAAAAAATCGCCTGAGCCCATAACGATATTGGATATTTCAATATCAATTGAATGTTTATCCTTCATCCCTTTTATCTTAAGTTTTTTCATCGTAGTCTAAGCCCCTCTCTTTAAATGAACTTTTTGATATCATTCCTCAGTTTTCCTACACGGTCTCCCTTTACATTTAAAAATCCAAATCAAGTTTCGCGTATTGATCATCATCTTGCTGCTGATTTTGCTGTTCAAGAATACTTTTTTCATACATTCTAAAAAATGGATAGTACATCGCTATCGCAAGAATAAAAACGACGACTAGTAAAATTAGCGCTCGCCAGTCCATCGTTGATACATATTGTGCGACAGGCAGTGGCGCATCCGCCATATGAACAACAGGAACATTCACAAATCCCCATTTAAAGACATACCACTGAAACGTCGCTAATAATGGTGTGCCTATGACAAAGGGTACGAAAAAATAAATATTAAAACAGATCGGCATGCCATATAAAATAGGCTCTGAGATATTAAAAACGCTTGGAATCAAGGCGGTCTTTCCAATATTACGCAGCCGCTTGACTCTACTCAATAACGCTAGGATGACCAACGCCCCAACCAGCCCTGAGCCAGATAGACTAGCAAAATAATCCCAAAAATTTGGCGTAAATATGTATTCTGCCTCCCGTCCATTCATCAGACTCTTTACATTTTCACTTAAATAAAACGTTGCCAATGGGAGTACGAATCCAGCCAATACCGCATAACCATTGATTCCGATATACCAAAGAAGCATTTCTAAAAAAACAATCGTAAACACTATCAATGGTGAATCGAGAAAATGAATGCCCTGTAAGATAAAACTAAAAATAAGGTCTGACACATTTGCTTGATCTGTATGATGAAGTATCCATTCATTCACTAATAATAAAATGAATGAAAGTAACACAACCGGCATGAATAGTTGCAAGGTCTGGATGCTTCCCCCAGGAATATGCTCACATTTTTTTCTCCATTTTTGCCTGTATACTTTTTTGATCAATTCGACAGTGACAAAGGAAGCAATCATTGAGATGAGCAGCCCCTTCGATCCGAACTGATTGACTTCGAACGTAGCCATGTTGCCCCCACCAGTAGCGATCCCTGTTATGACTACAGAACCAAAGATGGAGGGAACGACAGGGGCTTCAATCCGTTTAGCATGTCGATATGAAATCGAAATCGCTGCATAGAATGAAATCATTCCATACGTTAGAAATATTGGCATTTCCAATACATTTTGCAGACGAAGCGAAGTTGGACTTATATACTGCAAAATGATCCAAAGAACTAAAAAGAAAGACCCTGCTAAAAGAAGAAAAGTGAGATCATTTAATCCGTTTTTTAACGAGGACATATATTTCTGATTCTCTATTTTTGCTGCAACAGGAGCTAGCCTGTTATGAACCCGTTGTATTTTGTTCTCAAGGCTAGTATAAAAAGAGTTCATTGCTGTAAACCCTCTTAAGAATTTACTGCGTTCAGTTTCATTAGAATGGCCTGTTTAAGAATCATTCCGCCGTTCACACTCCCATACGCTCTACTGTCAATAATCTCGATTGGTTTTTGATAGACATCCGCAATGCTTTTTAACTCATTAAATCTATGACCAATTTGGGGACCTATAAGAACGACATCAAAGTCCGAGATACATTCTGGTAAATCACCTGCTGGCCTGGCTTCAATCTTTACATCTACACCATTTAGCTTTTCACTCTTATTTGCTGTTTCTTCCATTCTTGAAACCATGATGGCTGTCGAGGAACCTAAATTACACAGTAACAATATATATAGCTTGTCAATGTTCATCACGTGCCCCTCCTCATTTAAATAATTTATACATGTCAATGAGCTCTTTAATGATTGTTGACATTAGAATGGTATTCATCAGCGTATCCTGAGCGTGAATGAGTAAGACAGACAGCTCATTCGCTTCACCATTCGCTTCTTTTACGATTAATTTCGTCTGAATACGATGTGCTTTATTCATAAGCATTTCTGCTTCATGAATACATCGTTCAGCCTCCTCATGATTTCCGCCTTTCATATACTTTAAAGCCTCCACTTGCTTTGAAAAAGCGTCACCAGCGTAGGAAATCATTTCAAACGACACTTGTTCATTGACCATATGTAAACCCCTTTAGCTGTAAACTGAAGAAAAAATACAAGTGTAAATGTCTTCATTTGACTTCAACTGTATGATTTCTTCAACCTTTTCTTGATTTAATGCTAGCTTGGCAATGTTCTCTACCAACCTATGCGTATTCGCACTTTTAAAAGCCAATGTTAAGATTAACTTTATTGGTTCTTCATAGCGATCCTTTAACATGATGCCATTAGGCAGGATCGTGACCCATATCGAATCTTCAATGACCCCGTCCTCGCTACCTGCGTGAGCAATCATTACACCTGGCGCGACAACCATATATGGACCAAACTTTCTTAAATTACTAATGATTTTCTTTTCATAATTTTTAGTGATGAACTGTTGCTTGATTAAAGACGCTGTTCCCTCTTTTATAGCATCTTCCCACCGCTCAATATGTCCAACGATTGAAATATGAGACTCATTAAACTTCACCTCTGGAAGCGATTGTTTTGGCATATTATGATCGTCTCTAGATAATACCGAGATTAACTCAAGCTCCAATTTACTTAAGTTTTTTATGCCAAGCGTATTTTCACGGATGAGCTGCATAATTGGGTTAAACTTTTCCAATGTCCTTTCATGGTTAGTAAACTTTAAGCTCAAATGTTTTTGTAGCGCTTCAATATCCTTTTTCTGTAAATAATTATTGATTCGTAAAATCTTATGCGATCGGATATCAGGTATATCCACTGTCGTCACAATAAAATCATATTCTTTTAGATGACTCGTATTAAATTCTCGCACTGGCAGCGTATGAATTTCTCTTGATTCAAATATTTCTTCTAACTGAGATTTAATCATGATAGATACCGCCAGACCTTCCGCACAGACGACTAATATTTTAGCTTTTTTAGACAGCGCTTCTTCTTTTTTTCTTAATTCAGATGCAAAGTAGATCGCAATGAATGATATCTCTTGATCACTGAGCTTAACTTGTAACAATTTTTCGTGAGCCTTACATGCCGCTTTAACAGATAAAAATAATTCTTTATGCTCGGCGATAAATTCTTTAAAAATTGGATTTGTCAGCTTCACTGACTGTTGTAGCCGCTTGATCATTGATTCAACGTGCGAAGTTAAATGCGTCAAGAATGATATATTTTTTGGAAAATCTATATGAAAAGCCTTACCTACTCGTAATGCCACTTCTCTCACAAACGTTAAAACATTCTGTTTCGTCAACTCGACCGAAACATCAAAAGTACCGAGCAAATTTAACAACAGCACTTCGTTTTCAGAATAATGATCGGCTCTAAAAGAAATAAAACGATTAAAATCCCACGTCTTATTCTCAGAAATGATGTTCTTAATGATTGTCAGCATTAGCACAAAGATATAATCATCTAACAGTCGGCCAAGATGTTTTTCTACCTTTGACATTCAATTAATGATTGTTGCAAGTCATCAATATTGAAAATGTAAAAAAGATCAGCTCTGCTTCCTTTGAAAACACCTTTTCACTATCCATAATAAACGTGTATAACTCACGTATATTAATCAGCTCTAAAAGAACTCTCGTAAATAAATGATATTTGTTTAAGTTTTCTCCAGAAATGATGTAGCCTCTTCTTTTATGATGAATCAATGATAAATCCTCTAAAAATAATACGCCATCTAGATCAACCAAATGACTTAACACTGTTGTGCGAGAAATATTTAACTCAGTCTCAAATTCAGAGACAGGAATAATCTGGTTAGAAATGAGCAATTTTAACAGAATGAAATGATTGATCTCTTTCCGAGAGTACTTGTACTTTGCAGGAGTTGAATATTTTTTAAAGTGTGCCATGCGTTGCTTCACTTGGTTTTTTGCTACAATCATAACGCCTTTTTTTGCTTGCTTTTTAATCGCATGAATACCGGCATGTTGAAAAGCACTTTCAATATTACGAAGATCATAGCGTATTTGTCTCTCTGTAAGATTTAACTGTTGTGACATCACTTTATAATTTACAAACCTGTTTTCCTCAAGTAAATAATCGATTATTTGAAGTTCTCTTTGCTTTAACTTCATGATGCTTCCTCCTAAATAATCATAAGAAGATATGTTACCCCGCACAATCGATCATCTTGTTTCCATATGGCTCATATGTTTTACAGGGCTTCCGGCACCATTTAACACATTTGCAACCATTTTCGCACCAACTCTTTCATGAATATAACAACTGGTGCTTACTGTAAATATAAGCAATGGCGGTAAGAAAAATATGAACAAAGCGAGCATAATATAGCTTATAACAATCAAAAAAGCGCGCGGAAAGTCAATAAATGACAATAATAAGCTTTTTTTCAAAATCAATGTCACTGCTTTATAGTCGAGTTTCGCTTGCAAAACCATAAAATTGCTTATTGTCATCGTACATAACAACAGGAATAGTGTGGACAGGGCGAAGACGAGCACCCCTTGCCATTCAGGTATTGTATTGGCAATTTGTAAATTGACATACCCGATCACATAAATGAGCATTAGCGCGCATTGTGCTACAATTCCTGCGCCAAGGCTTTTTTTAAAATACATAAAATATGTCTCAAACAGATTGCCTGTACTTTCGATTTTTCGTCTAAAATGAAATGTGCCCACCCCTGCCATTAACGATGAACATACTGTCACTACAAGTAACGAAGTTAAAAGAATAAGGAGACTTAAGATAACAATATCAATCATCCTATTTAGCCAGCTGTACAACTTATGAACAGTCACTCCAGTCACTCCTCTTCATTACTCTTTGACGGCACCTTCAGTAATTCCTGACATCATTTGTCTGCTGAAAAAGACAAAAATAAGTAAAATTGGAATTGTCGCCAGCAGTGTTCCAGTGATGACTAGAGGATAATTTGTGAAATACAGCCCTTGTAATTGTGTCAATGCGAGCATTAACGTAAACTTTTCCGGATCATTTAGAATGATTAATGGCCACATGTAATCGTTCCAAGCCCCCATGAATGAGTAAATTGCCAAAAATGCCAGGGCCGGCTTCATAATTGGTAGAGCTATTCTCCAATATGTACCAAAGACCGTCGTACCATCGATTTTCGCCGCCTCTAATAAGCTGTTCGGTATCGCTCCTTCACAATATTGCTTAATCCAAAAGATCCCGAAAGCATTCACCATTCCAGGTATAATGAGTGCCTTGTACGAACCTACCCAGCCAATAGCGTCCATCATTATGTATTGTGGAATAATGTTAAGCTGTCCTGGAATCATCATCGTCGATAAAAGAAAAACAAATAAAAATTGACGACCTTTAAATTTGAGCTTCGCAAATGTATACCCTGCCAATGAATCAAAAAATAAAATGAGTGTCGTTGAAACGACCGCAATAAATAACGTATTTAACGTTGCTTGAAAAAATTGCGTAGAAGTCAGCACCGTCTCAATATTTTTCACCAATTCTTTTCCAAATGTGAGCACAGGGGGGATCGAGTATATATCGCTATTTGTCCGACTCGCCATAACAATCATCCAATAAAATGGAAAGATCGAGAAAAACACGCCTAACCAAAGTGTTCCTTTGATCAATATCGCTGAAAGTCGATTATTTTTCATTATTCCTCACCCTTTATCCTGCGTGTAGTCAGGTACCAGTTCAGTATGGAGAAGACGAGTATAATTGCGACGAGACCCCACGATATCGTAGCCCCATAACCATAATTATTTTGCATAAACGCCGTATGATATAAATAATAAACAATTGTTAAAGATCCGCCTTCAGCAGTAGCATTACTTGGAACTAAAATTTGGGCTTCGGCAAACACTTGCAGGCCCCCAATCGTAGACATCATGACAGTGAACAATATGATCGGCTTTAGTAGCGGAATTGTAATTTTTGTGAAAATCTGCACCTTATTTGCGCCGTCAATAATCGCAGCTTCGTAATAATCATTAGGTATTTTTGCTAGTCCTGAGTAATAAATAATCATGTTATATCCTAAATACTGCCAAAACCCAACCGCTGCGATGACAATTCTTACCCAAAAAGGACTTGTAAGAAAACTGATAGGCTCTAGACCGACCATCTGGAGTAAAGCATTAATTAAACCATTTTGGTTCGAAAAAATGAGGCCAAATAAAATGGTTACTGCGACCACAGATGTGACATAAGGTAAAAATAATGTCGTCTTATAAAACTCTTTGTTTTTAATGACGCTTAAATTAATGATATAGGCAACGATTAGTGAAATAAGGAGCATTGGCACTGTCTGAACAACCCAAATAATGAGTGTATTTTTTAAAGATAGCCAAAATACGTCGTCGCCGATTAAGCGCAAAAAATTCTCCAACCCTACAAACTCAATTTCACCAATACCATCCCATTGACTAAATGCTAAAATGCCCGCAAAAATCAACGGAAATAAGCTAAAGCCGATAAAAAGAAGATAAAATGGAGAAATAAAAATATACGGAGTTGCTCGATCTATTAATTTATTCCAATACATTCGCTTTTTTAGATGTTGCTCGTTTTTAGAAGTCGCTTCCATATTTTAATCCCTCATTTTTAACGTTTGCTCCACCTTTGCAAAATACCCATTCTTCCCTCGAACCTATGTATCTTTAGGAAGACCAGGCGTAAACGCCCGATCTTCCTTACTAAACTAAAGCTCTTTCGCTCTTTCTAAAGCATCCGTCCAAGCTTCTTCTGGGTCTTTATTTTGGTTTTCTACGAGGTCAATTTGATCTGAGAATAAGTTAAAGGCTGCGGTATCCCGTGTATCACGATAGACATATTGAATATTTTGGGCAGCATCAATAAAGTATTCATAGATCTGTTGTCCTCCGAAAAATTCATCTCCAACTGTCATTTCTTCCATCTCATATGTGTCTTTCATCGCAGGAAAAAGACTGTTTTCTTTAAAGTTAGCGGTTTGACTGTCTAAGTTTGTTAAAAACTTTACAACTTCAACCGCTTCCTCAGGGTGAGCTGTGTTTCCTAATACGGCAAGGTAAGAGCCCCCCTGGTTGGAATAACCTCCAGGCGCTTTCGTCACACGCCACTTTCCAGCTGACTTTTCTCCATCCTTTACATCCATGACCCCCCATGAAGCACCAATGTAAGCGCCATATAATCCTTCATTGATTGCATTCACGTTATCAATGGAATTCGATTTTGTTCCCAACGTATAGCCGTGATCGACAGCTTTTACGACGTATTCCCAAGCTTCTTTTAATTGTCCATCAGCTAAAATTAACTCACCTTCAGTGTTGTACATTCCAGAGTCTAATTTGCGATATTCTTCACCTAATAAGGCAACTGCTGACAAAAACATTGGTTTATCGATTTGTTCATGTAATTGCTTCGCAGCTTCCATATAATCGTCAGATGTTGCAATCTCCTCAGCTACTTTTTCAGGGTCCGTCGGAAGTCCAGCTTCTTCGAACAAATCTGCCCGGTAAAATAAAGCCGTTGGTCCAATATCTAAAGGCATGGCAATCATCGCTTCTTTATCTGCAGTCTTAGCAGATTCCCATTTCCAATCGACATAATCACCGGCTAGGTCGTCCACACTATAATCCAATAGGTTCACAAATTTTTCCGAATAGGGCAAGAAATCTTGGATGTTTGTATTAATTGTTGCAATATCTGGTGCTGTATCAGAATTGAGGCTTGTCTTTAATTTCACATCATAGTTTGCGTCTGCAGGTAATTCGGTAAAGGACAATGTATAATCAGGGAATTCCTCTTTTGCTGCATCAATTGCCCCTTGACTAATCGCCTGTGTATAATACTGAACTTTAATTTCTACTTTTCCTTCTTCTTCGCTAGATGTTTCCGCGCCACATGCCGCCATCAATAAAGCTAAAACGATAGTCATCACAAGCATTCCAACAGCTTTGATTCTTTTCATAAAAAAACGCCCCCCTTAAAAATATTTGCTAAGAGATTTACTTAACGATCTTTCTATTTCAATTATCAATTCCTATGGAGGCGTTTTCAATTCCACGTATAACTTATTTTGTCTACACCGAGCGTTTAAATAGTTAAACAAATGTTGGCTGAGCTGGAGTGACTGGAGCATACGAGCTAAATGACGATCTTCGCCGCAGTTTTTTTCCAAATGAGGATTATTCTGCTCACAAAAAAACAAGTGTAGACAACCTGAAAAAGGTTGTGTCTACACTTCAATTCTTTACGATTAAAATTGGTTTATTTTTAATTAGATAGGCGCTTGTTCGGTCTCTATGACCTTTGTTTTCATCGGCTGATCAGCAAAAAGCTCAATGACCCGTGCCCCACGCTTTAGTTCACCGTAAGTATTGTAACCACTGACCCTACCATAGCCTAATTGGATGCCGTGATAGTCTGCTACAAAGTCATTATCGTGATCATGCCCACAAAAAACACCTGCAACATTTCCGTCTATTAACAAAGAGGTAAATAAGCCTGTGTTTAAACGAGGGGGGCAAATATCCTCAAGCTTCGTCCCTTGAGCTCGCCCGTTCAGAAAACCATCTCTATATTCCGGAAGCGGGATATGCAAAAAGAGCAGATTCTGTTTAAAGTCCTTCGCCATATCTGAATACATTTTAGAAATTTCATTAAACCAGGCGACTTGGTCTGGATGGACATAATCATATGTCCCAATTTTCAAAGGATCGTAATCGCCGCTATCGATAAGATATAGAACGTTGGCAAGCGAACCATCTCTCTGTGTAACTTCAATGCAAAATGAGGCTCGATCATCAACGAGATGAACATGTTTCTTGTCTGCTAATTGATGAATCCTTTTTTCCATCTCGCGTAAACCCTTACGAGTTATGTTTTCTTCAGAATCATGATTTCCATATGTGATCGCAACCGGCGTTTCAAGTTGATTGATCACTTCAATCAGACCTCCATAGCTCTCTTGCGGCTTTTGAACACCTTCACTCCAAATTAAATCGCCCGTGATGACAATTAAATCTGGCTTTGATAAACTCACCATCTCTTTTATATGCTTAATAGTGTATTGATCACGCTCTTGATAAGGGAATGGGCCAATGTGTAAATCCGTAAGCTGCAATATCGTAAACTTACCTTCTGGAGTCATCGTTAACTTCACAAATCTTCCTCCTTTACCTTTTTCATAGTGATATATTGCGTCCATCGTATCATAAGGGTCGTAATTTTCAATGTCTTTAATAACTTTAATTGTCTCTATTTTCATTAATATATACGTTATGAGATTCTCTACAATAAACGCTCCAGAGCGAGGGGTTACCATGAATGTCTTAATTCATGGTACACTGATCAAATAACTCGTGTAAAAAGGAGGTCACGCCATGCGACAAGCGAAGCGTTCATTATCATCTCGTGTACTACAATTCATCGAGGAAAAAGGAAATAAACTCCCACATCCAGTAACGATTTTTCTTATTTTTACGTTCATCGTTATTATTTCATCTCATCTTTTATACTTAAATGGAACGAGCGTTCAATTTGAAGGGGTGAATAATGACACTGGTCAAATTGAAACACTGACAGTTTCAGCGATCAGCTTACTTGTCCCTGAAGGCCTTGCCTACATGTTTTCAAACGTTGTGACAAATTTCACTTCCTTTGTGGCACTTGGACCAGTCCTCGTTGCGATGCTCGGTGTCGGCGTCGCTGAAAAAACTGGCTACATTAGTGCCGTCATGACCAATACAGTTACGAAAGCACCGAAAAGGCTCGTCACTCCAATCGTTGTGCTCATGGGCGTCCTATCAAACGTCGCCGCCTCTGTTGGTTATGTCGTTCTTGTCCCCCTTGGCGCAATCATCTTTCTCGGTTTTAAGCGGCATCCATTAGCTGGATTATCTGCCGCCTTTACCGGAGTGGCAGGTGGCTATTCAGCCAACTTATTTTTAGGAACAAATGATCCATTATTAAGCGGCATCTCAACCGAAGCCGCTCAAATTTTAAACACCGATTACCTTGTGAATCCAACCGATAACTGGTTCTTCATGTTTGCATCAACATTTTTAGTTGTGATTCTTGGGACAATCATTACGGATAAGGTCATTGAACCTAGACTGGGTTCTTATGAGGCAAATGACGCTACCAATGATTTGCATGAGCTGACAAAACGAGAAAAAAGAGGGCTGCGTTTTGCCAACCTGTCCATCGTCCTGACCATTGTTGCAATTGCCCTGCTTGTTCTTCCAGAAAACGGGGTACTACGTGGGGAAGGTGGCAGTATTATGACGTCACCTTTTATGAGCAGTATCATTTTCTTCATGATGCTCGTCTTCCTAATCCCAGGGATCGTTTACGGAATTGTGACAAGAAAAGTTAAAAATGATAAAGATATTGCCAACCTAATGGCCTCTTCATTAGAAACGATGGCAGGCTTTATCGTTCTTATTTTCTTCGCAGCACAGTTTGTCGCCTTATTCAATTACACAAATCTCGGGACGATTATTGCCGTCAAAGGTGCGGAGTTTTTGCAAGCCATTCATTTAGATGGAGCCCCCTTACTTGTTGGTTTAATTATGGTTACGGCATTAATTAATTTATTTATCGCTGCCGATTCTGCCAAGTGGGCAATCATGGCGCCGGTGTTTGTACCAATGTTTATGCAGATGGGGATCGCGCCTGAAGTAACACAAATTGCTTATCGCGTAGGAGATTCAACGACAAATATTATTTCACCACTAATGCCGTTTTTTCCGCTCGTCGTTGCCTTCGCGCAAAAATATGGCAAAGAAAACGGCGTCGGGACAGTCGTCTCTCTTATGCTCTCACACTCCATTATTCTGCTCATCAGCTGGACGGTCTTCTTTGCTCTCTGGTACCTCTTCGGTATTCCTGTCGGACCAGGGACGAGTTTAACGTATTAAGAAATATAGAGTTCTGATAGCTTAAACCGATGCGCCGACGACAATGATGTAAAAAAGCCTGCCGATTTGACTTTAGGTCAGCCGGCAGGCTTTTTCGTTTCGTATTACTTTACATAGAATTGTAAAATACGATCAATCAACACAGCTGTTTCTGCTCGTGTAGCTTCGTCAAGCGGCTTTAATTGGTTTTCATTGCCTTCAATTAAGCCCGTTTGCTCTAGCTGACTTATGCCACCTCTCGCATAGCTCGCAATGGAGGAGACGTCCTCATAGCCTTCTAGCGTATTCTCAGCAGATTGCTCTGGCAGCTTATCTAGTGTTGCTAAAGCGCGAGCCGTCATTGTGAATAAGTCTTGACGAGCGATGTGCGCATTCGGGTTAAAGCGGTTGTCGCCCGTTCCTTGAACGATACCTAGATCTTTAGCA
>NZ_JAALFC010000036.1 GCF_011058155.1 Litoribacterium kuwaitense
GACCGTATTTGAGCTGCTGTGTCATTTTAATCGGACGCCGGAAAAATGGTCCGAATTTTTAAACATTGATGAAGACCTTGAGCATATCGATCAATTTTTTGCAGAGGCTTTTAAAAGGGTAGACATGCCGGGTGCGTTTAAAATGAAGCCAGTGCGTGTCAGGGATACAGTCGTTGACTTAGAGACTTGGGATCAAGAAACAGCCCAGATGCTCCAAAGACTTCGAGATCGACTCGCTGAAGTGACTGGCGCTAAATTTCCTAACCATGACACTTACCCATTTCATATTTCCTTTGGTTATCGACTGCAAGTGTTGTCTGAAGCAGAAGAACGAGAGCTTGAAGCATGTCAGCGGACGTTGCAGGAAACGGTTCTTTTTGACTGGGGAGAAGTGGAAATGAAAAAAGTCGATTACACCATTTTTGAAGATATGTCTTTATTTGTTCCTTTTGGTCAAGTCACACGCGCATCATTAAGACAACAAAAATACGGAACAACGGAGTGAAACCGATGAAAAAATATACTCTTCCATTTGTGATCGCGATATTGCTGAGTGTCGTTACGGCATGCTCTGGCGGCGGTCAAGCGTCAGAAGGCGGCAAGGAGGCGGTTACGCTTGATTTTATGACGAACGCAAGCGAAGGCATTTTAGAAACGTACCGTGAGATTGCGGAAAACTACCAAAAAGAAAATCCAGATATCACCGTTAAAGTAACGAGCCAAGGAAAAGATTTTGAAGCTTTAATGAAAGCGAAAATGGCGTCCAATGACTTGCCTGACTTATGGTCGACGCACGGCTGGTCGGTTGAACGTTATAGTGAACATTTAGTAAAGGTGAATGATCAGCCTTGGTTTGACAAAGTGAAGGAGCCTATTATCCCAGCCATTTCAAAAGACAATGGCGACGTCTTTGTTCTTCCGCTTGATATTGACCAGAGTGGTGTCGTCGTCAATAAAGATGTTCTTGAAGAAGCGGGTGTGAACATTGATGACTTAAAAACGTGGGATGACTTTGTAAGTGCCTTTGAAAAAGTGAAAGGGATCGGTAAAGTTCCTGTTGGCATTGGTGGAAAAGACCCACGCCAGTTTGCCCACTTCCTGGATGTTATGGCAACCCCTTTATACATTTCCAGCGAAAAACATAACTACGCTGATGCACTTCTTGATGGAACATTTGACTGGAGTAAATGGTCAGAAGCAAGTGAGTTATTGTTGTCATTAAAAGAGAATGAGTACCTGAATAAAGACGCCCTCACGGCAAGCCCAGATGCGATGACGGAATTAATGGCAAGAAATGAAGTAGCCTTTTTATTTGCGAACAACGGTGCAGTCACAGGCACATTAGAATTTAACCCAGACGCTAATGTCGGTTTTGTGCCGATTCCAGCCGTTCATGAAGGCGACGCACCGGTTTTAATTGGTGGCGAGCGCGATGCGGTCGGTGTGTGGAAAAACTCCGAGCATAAAGAAGAAGCCCTGAAGTTCTTAGCGTATTTGGCACAGCCTGAAAATGTCCAAGCCATCTCTGAGGAGCAAGGCATGCCTCCTGCTTTGGAAGGTGTAGAAAGCGACTTAGGCAAGCTGACTGACGACTACAAGAAATATGAAGATGTTCCGGTAGAAGTGTACTTTGACCGTGTGTACTTGCCAGGTGGCATGTGGAGCACTTTGCAGACAGTTGGTTCTGGTTTAGTTTCTGGCGACATCTCGGTTGAAAAGGCCATTCAAACGATGGAAAACGATGATAACCGTCTGCGTAAAGAAACAGAGCAGTAAAGAGGAAGGAAGAGGCAATGGCTTCTCTAAGCTTCAACGATGAGGAGCCCTTCCTTATGTTAGGAGTGATAACATGGCGGCGAAAAATAAACAAATGTATCTCTTTTTATTGCCTGCAATGATCTTATTTACGATTTTTGTATTTATGCCGTTTTACGAGGGCATCCGCATTTCATTTACGAACTGGGATGGATATTCGCAAAGCTTTGATTTTATCGGCTTCTTTAACTATGCGACGTTACTCGAAAACGAACTGTTTGTAATTGGGATGAAAAACACGTTGATTTATGGCTTTGCGTGTACAATCATTCAAAACGTGTTAGGCCTGCTTTACGCTTTATTTGTCAATAAAAAATTTGCGGGACGAAACCTTGTGCGTCTCATCATTTATATGCCCGCCATTATTGCGGGAATTATTATGGGTTACATGATGTATGGTATTTTTCAATATAATGGCGGTGCATTAAACGATATCATGCAGCTGTTTAACGCTGAGAAAATCGATTGGTTTGGCAGCGGCAATCGTGCTGTCTTGATCATCGTCATCGTAAACTCCTTACAGTTTGTCGGCGTAGCCATGATGATTTATCTAGCCGGATTGCAAAATATCCCGTCATCCCTCGTCGAAGCAGCGCAATTGGATGGGGCGACGAGCAGACAGATCTTAAAAAATGTAACCTTGCCGCTTTTGATTCCGGCTATTACATCAAGCTTTTTAATCAACATCATTGGTGGTTTGCAGCTGTTTGGCTTGATCGTTGCGTTGACGAACGGCGGTCCTGGTATTAGCACTCATTCAATGGCGACAGCAATTAACAATATGCATTTTTGGAGCCAAAACGCCGGACAGGCTGCCGCGGCTGGAATGGTCTTGTTCGTCATGATTTTTGTGATCTCCCTAATGATGAATATTTTCTTTAACAAAAAGGATGTGGACATGTGAGTGTACGCAAATCGTATCATCTGCAAGTGATTGGCTTTTTGATCATCTGTTTACACTTGCTGCCTATTTATATTACGGTTGTTGCTTCGTTTAAAGACAAAACCGACTTAAGTTCAAAATGGCTGTTGCCCGATTATTTTAGCGTCGATCATTTTACGAATGCTGTCGATGGTGGTTTTTTTAGTGCTTTATATAACACGATCATTATCACGTTTTTTACCGTACTCCTCGTCGTCATTGTTGGAGCGATGACAGGCTATGCGCTCGCCCGCTTGAAAAATGTCGTCACGAATATCGTTTTGTATGCGACGCTCGGTGTGATGATGGTGCCAGAAATCAGTTTAATCGTACCATTGTATAAAACGATGATGAACTTACACGCGATTAACACGTTTTGGGGCATTATTTTACTCGGTGCGACGTACTCATTGCCATTAAGCATTTTTATTTACACGAATTTTATTAAGAGCATTCCGAAAGAATTGGATGAGGCGGCCGAGATGGATGGGTGCAGCCCATTGCAGACATTCTTCCGGATTATTTTGCCACAGCTTGGTCCCGTCACCGCCAGTATTCTTATCTTAATCGGGGTTAAGATTTTCAACCAATTTTTATTTCCGCTTTATTTCTTACAGGCACCTGAAATGCGGATGATTACAACATACATCTCGACCTTTTTTAACGAAAACAGCAATGTCAACGAAGCATCGGCTGCCGCCTTGCTTGGAACATTGCCGGTCATTCTCGCCTATATTTTCCTGCAAAAATATTTTGTCAGAGGCGCAATGGAAGGGATCGGGAAGTAAATGGTTCAGTTGGACAAGCTTTGCGCGAAGATAAAAAGAAGGATGCCGCTTATTTACGGGAAGACTTAGCAAAACTGGGCGCTGTCATTCGCGATGAACGCCATGGACAATATGTAAGAATGGCACAGTGGAATCAAGAAGTCATACTTGAGGTGAAGAATGATAGATAAAACACATATCGAAGGTCGTTACGTTTGATATGTGTTTTATCTGCACTATTAAATGCAAGCGTACGGTCAACACTTTGCGTCCTTCAGCCTGACTTTAAGAAACGTTTGCCACATGAGCAGGCTGTCCCTCCCAGAGTTTTAAATGTCTAATCCACTGTCTGATCCATGCGAAAATCGCGTTGTTTACCTACGATCATCCATTGCCCTAGCACTGCCAATAAGATGAGCATGCCTGCTGCAATTGGTAAGTATGTTGGTGACAAGCCGGCAAATAACGCCGCTCCGCCAAGCATAGAGCCAACGGAGCTTCCTAAGTAATTCGCAGAGCTGTTTAAAGCAATCGTTGTCGGTCCATGTTCTGGTTGAATCGCCAATAACGCTTGCTGTTGGGGAGCGAGTGATGCCCATCCCATCGCACCCCATAAGAAAATCGGTACAAATGCGAAAAAGGGGGCGTTTGTTGCAAATGACAGGCTAAACATCGAAAGTGCTAGAATCGAAAGTAACCACAGCATCAGCACTTTTGGACGTCCAGTCCGATCAATAAGTGTGCCGATTGATAAACTCCCAACGACACCGCCAATTCCCCACGCCCATATATAGGGAGTGTGTGAATGAATGTTTGCGAATTGTTCCAGAATCGTTGTGATATATGTGTACAAACCAAGACTCGCGGTGCTCGCAATAAAGGTGATGCCGACAACCATCGCCACCTGTCGATGCGTGATCATGGCCAAACGCTCCCTGAGCGGCGGTGGTGCTGTTGCTGGAAAGCGAGGCATCCAGGAAGCAATGCCGATCATGGCGCTAAAGCCCAATGCAGTAATGACCCATAACGTTCCTTGCCATCCTGCGAAATCAGCAATCATTAGTCCGAGCGGCACACCAGCAACCGTTCCGATACTCATCCCGCCTAATGTTAACCCTAGAGCCCGCCCGCTTTTTTCTTTCACGACTAATGAGACAGCAGCAGAGGCGGCGAGTGGGGAAAACAGTCCAGCACCAACACCCGCAACCGCACGCGATATAAAGAAGCTAGGAATATCCCATGCGAGCGCAGTGATGCCATTGCCTAGAGTGAAGACCGCTAGCGCGAGCACTAAGATGGTGCGCAGCGGCTTGCCGGCTAATAGTGTCGCAAAGAAAGGTGCCGCGAGCGCGTAACAAAGGGTGAAGACCGTGACGGCCTGCCCGGTTTGTGCATCGCTCATGTGAAAAGTAGCGCGAATATCAGGCAGCAAGCCAGCAATCACGTAAGCATCAAAGCCAAGCGTGAACATTCCCATGGTTAACAGTAAAACCTTTTTCATGCATATCCCCCTAAAAAAACAGCATTCCCATATCGATATGTTATAGTTTGAAAGAACGTCGACAATGCAAAGAATACTATAAGATGAAGCTGTAGAGAACAAACACTCTTGCATGAGGATATAACGAAAGGTTTGAACCTCTAAAAGGAAGATGATCTATGAATACAGACTGGCTACAAAGCTTTTTTGCTGCAGCAAAGCATCATAGCTTCTCAAAGGCAGCAAAAGCGAGCAACTTGTCTCAACCTGCGTTAAGTAAGCATATTCGCCATTTGGAGCAAGACCTCGGTGTATTGCTATTTCACCGGACAGCGATGGGCATTGACCTGACGGAGGCAGGCGCTCATTTTTATAAACGCATGCTCCCTGTTTTTACTGATTTGGGAGCGGTTCGTCAAGAAATGAAAGGCTTTAGCCGAAAAAAGCCGATCGTGATCGGCAGTTTACCGAGCCTGGCAACGTATTATTTACCTGCCAGAATTAAAGGCCGTCAATTTATGGGGCGACCGGTTAAGTTAATGATACAAAACACTTCAGACGAATTGCTGCAATCCTTGCAGGAAGACAGGCTTGATGCGGTTGTTGCAGATTCAACTTGTGTGATGGATTCATTGTGGCAACATGTTTTGTTTACCGAGGAATATCATGCTGTGTTCCCGATCGGTCACCGTTTTCAACACCGCCAAACGATTAGTCTCACTGAGCTCTTGGACGAGCCAATGATTGTTCACGAAGCGCCCTGTGATACGAGGAAGCGGATTGTCAAGCAAACCAAGGCGCTCGGCAAAGAGCCAAACATCGTTAGTGAAGTCAATTTTGGCGATTTTATTTTTGGCGCAGTCACAGCTGGAATGGGGGTGACGATCATTCCAGAAATTGTCGCGAAGCATCTAGGTCACCAACAGCTCTTCACATTGCCGCTGACCGATTTTGGTGAAAAGCGGACGATTTCGTTGGTCGCTAAATCTAAAATAATAGGAACAGAGCTCTATGATGGATGGTCAAGCTTAGCGGAAGAAGATAAGGGGTCATCCTCGAGTGACGAGCCAGTAAGCGATGTTTTGACGGGAAAATTGGGCACAGATTTTGTTGGTCAAAAGTTCGATTGAATGCCCCCTGTTCGACCTGAGGTGAATGATGAAAATTGACCGATTGTTTGGGATGTTTTTTTACTTAATTCATCGGGAGCGGTAAGTGCCAACACCTCCGGCAATCCACGATCGCAACTTGATTACCGACAGTTCAGCAAGAGGCTTATTGTGGATAAAGTACATCATCCAATCTTTACAAGTTTACCCTTGTGAATTTATACAATCGTGGTATAACTATTATTCTACGGGTGATCCAAAATACGTTAATGAATTCATAGCATAGCGGGTGTAAGGCGCTCGTCATAAACCAGAGCGGAGGGTTCAAGATGCATATACGAAACTCAGTCAAAGCAATCATCATTCAAGAAGGACAGGTGCTGCTTACAAAAAATCAAGACGACGAGGGGTATTTTTACTTGTTCCCTGGCGGTGGGCAAGAGCATGGTGAAACCTTTCACCAAACATTAAAGCGCGAGTGCATCGAGGAAATTGGCAGGGAAGTGACCATTGGCGACCTGGTGCACATTCGCGAGTATATTGGCAAACATCATGAGCATGCGGTGTTTGACCATGATGCCCATCAAGTGGAATATTATTTTGTCTGCTCTTTAGTTGATGAACATGTATCGCCACTGCCGACGCATCCTGACGCGCATCAAGTTGGTGTTGAATGGCTTTCTGTCCGTGACTTATTGCAATATCGGACCTATCCGAAGGCCATCAGAGAGCATATCATAGCATCTGGACAAGGGGAAGCGGCGCCTATTTATTTGGGGGATGTGAATTAAGGCGGATGGAAGTTTCTATAAAGTGAATGTGAGGAAATCAATGGTGTTCGTAGAAAACGCTTGGGCTACATTTCCCAAGCGTTTTTTCTTATTCCTTAAGTATATTTATGAACAAATGCTTTCTGATTCATCTGTTCATTTATTTTTTAGAAGGGGAAAAGTATGGTCAACAGGAGAAGTTACTTAAGATCTTGCTCAGACGGCGAATAACGATTGATTTCTTGGAAGATGCTTTCAGGATCGTATGTTGTATCGGGATCGGTTGGAGTAGCCGATGTATGGTTTAAGTATTGTGGCTGAATATATTTCTTTAAATCGCCAACGGTTAAGGGCCTGGCCTCTTCCTTTAACTCATACCCTAATTGTCCATTAGGCTCAAGGGTTGCTGTTTTGACATCGTCAATTCTAGAAATGCCCTGATTCCGTAACCTCATTTCTAATTGGTCGACGGTAAGACGCGTTTTTTTCAAATTGTCAACATTTAAGACACCGTTTTCAATCACGATTTTAGATTTCCCAGTAATAAATGTCTCAAAGGCATCTGATTTTAATTGCAGATATTCCAAAACGGTGACAGCAATGACAAAAATAAGAGCGCTCACAATGGCCTTTAGTACACTTTTTTCTACAATCGGCTGCACGATGATTGTACCAATCGAGATCATCACGACGGTTTGAGCTAGTGTCATTTGCGAGATGGATTTCCGCCCAGCAACGCGCAATAAAAGGATGCCACTTAAAATCAAAACAAACGATTCCCAAATAAAATTCATATCATCACCCTTGATCAAAACATATTATTTTTACATTTCCCTGAACGTGTAAACTTATGCGGTTGGTTTGCAGTGTAGTGCGATCTTGTGTGAAGGTGTTTAAGAAGCATTTGTCGTTTATATCAACGAAGCGATGGGTTTTCCCTGATTTTATTGAAAACAGTATGACAAGCACGCAGATTGGTATTTGCTCTTTTTTGTAGTACGATAATTGGTAGGACAGGCTTGCTCAAAGGCCTGGCACCAGTGTCATAAATGGCCTGGTCGTAAAGACTCGGAGGTTTGAAAAAGATGAGTGATGGACTGCGATTACGTACCTTGGAACGGGAGGATTTGAAGTTTGTTCATGAATTAAATAATAATGCAAACATTATGTCGTATTGGTTTGAAGAGCCTTACGAAGCGTTTGTCGAGCTTCAAGACCTTTATGACAAGCACATTCATGATCAAAGCGAGCGCCGGTTTATCGTTGAAAAAGATCAAGTCATGCTCGGGATGGTGGAGCTTGTAGAAATTGATTATATTCATCGCCGCGCTGAATTTCAAATCATCATTGATCCGAAGCACCAAGGTCGAGGATATGCAGCGACAGCGACGCAACTAGCGATGGATTATGCATTCCAAGTATTAAATTTGCATAAGCTGTATCTTGTCGTCGATGAGAAGAATGACAAAGCCATTCATGTGTACAAAAAAGTCGGCTTTTCTGTGGAAGCAGAGTTAAAGGGTGAGTTTTTCGTAGAGGGTAGTTATCATAACGCCATCCGTATGTGCATTTTTCAGCACGAATATTTCAGTTAATATAAAGTCAACGGGCTCGCTCGCCTGTGAGGCGCCTGTTAAAAAATCCATTTTGAATTGATCAAAGTGGATTTTTTTCCGTGCAGGACGGTCGGGCGTTTAGCTACAAAAATCCTGCATTTGATGCTTAGATAGAGCATAAATACGGGTATAGTAAGAAAGAGAAGACGAGTGGACATCCAAACAAAGTGTACATAGGCATGATTTCTCTATCGATGGCAAAAGATACGTAGAAAAAGAGCCGGATCATTGGATGAAAGCGAAGCATGGATTTTTAGAAACGACATAAACGAGGAGAAGCGGAATGGACTTTTACCAACAGACGAAGGAAGACGTTTTGAAAACGGTGGATTCAAACGAGCAAGGTCTGACGAGTGAAGAAGCCAAGGAGCGGCTTGAGCGGGAAGGCTACAATGAAATTGCCGATAAAGAAAAGGTGCCGACGTGGAAACTCTTTTTACTGACATTTAAAGATCCGATGGTGATTGTGCTGCTCGCAGCGGCGGGAGTACAAATTGCGATCGGTGAAGTCGTTGAGTCGTTTATTATTTTTCTCGTTCTGTTAATTAACTCGGTCATTAGTGTTGTGCAGACGAGAAAAGCAGAAAGCTCCTTAGACGCATTGAGGGACATGTCTGCACCTGAGGCCAACGTCATGCGAGACGGAACGAAGCAGACGATTGCCGCGCGCGAGCTGGTCCCGGGGGATATTGTTGATTTGGAAGCGGGCGATTATATACCTGCCGATGGGCGGATACTGGAGAGCGGCTCTCTTAAAGTCAATGAAGGCATGTTGACGGGTGAGTCGGAAGCGGTGGAGAAATCGCCTGATGCGATTGAGGAAGAAGCCGCACTTGGGGATCGGCGCAATATGGTGTTTAGCAGCTCGCTCGTCGTGTATGGTCGGGGCTCGTTTGTCGTCACAGGGACAGCAGAGAAAACAGAAGTCGGGAAGATTGCTGATATGCTGCAAACGGCAGAGCAGAAGGACACGCCGTTGCAGCGAAAGCTCGACGATTTCAGCAAAAAGCTTGGAATCGGCATTTTGCTTCTTTGTATTTTGATTTTTGCCGTGCAGGCAGCCCGTATTTGGTTTGGTGACAACACTGCCGATACGACAACGGCGTTATTGGACGCTCTCATGTTCTCCGTAGCGATTGCAGTTGCAGCGATTCCAGAAGCGTTGCAATCGATCGTCACGATCGTGTTGTCCGTTGGGACGAACAAAATGGCCAAGCAGCATGCCATTATTCGTAAGCTCCCAGCTGTCGAGACACTCGGATCAACGAGCATTATTTGTACAGATAAAACAGGCACATTGACGCAAAACAAAATGACAGTCACTGACCATTTTATCCCGTTTTCCAAAAATGAACGGTTACCTGATGATCCTACGGACTGGAGCAAGTCAGAACGCTTGCTCGTCCAAATTGCGGCGCTATGTAACGACTCCTACATCAATAAAGATGGTCAAGAAGTCGGCGATCCGACAGAAGTAGCGCTCATCAATTTTGCCAACAAGCATCGAAGCGATTATGATCAGCTGCGCTCCGAGTATAAACGGATCGCCGAAATTCCCTTTGATTCAGATCGAAAGCTGATGTCAACGGTGCATGAGATGGACGGCGACAGGCTAATGCTTACAAAGGGTGGCCCTGATGTCATGTTTCACCGCGCAAGCTACGCCTTGATCGATGGGGAAGAGCAGCCGATGTCAGATGATGTCAGGGATCGGTTCCAAGAGGCGAACGAATCGTTTTCAAATCAAGCGCTGCGCGTACTCGCCTACGGGTATAAACGCCTTTCGGGAGGCGATACAGAGATCGAACATGAAGATGAGCATAACCTCGTGCTCGTCGGGTTAACGGCGATGATGGACCCGCCACGCGAAGCGGTGTATGGTTCGATTGAAGAATCGAAAAAAGCCGGCATTCGTACGATTATGATTACTGGGGACCATAAGACGACGGCGCAGGCGATTGGTCGCGACATTGGGCTGATGGAAGAAGGCGATATGGCGGTAACGGGAAAAGAGCTCGACGCCATGTCCGATGAAGAGCTGGAAGAGAAGCTTGGGCGAATTTCCGTGTACGCACGCGTTTCTCCGGAAAATAAAATTCGCATCGTTCGTGCGTGGCAAAAGCGTGATGCCGTCACAGCGATGACCGGAGACGGCGTAAACGATGCCCCTGCCTTGAAGCAAGCCGACATTGGCGTGGCGATGGGGAGCGGTACGGATGTCGCGAAGGATTCATCGGCAATGATTCTCACCGACGACAACTTCGTCTCAATCGTTAATGCCGTGCAAGTCGGACGAACGGTATTTGACAATATTAAAAAAGCGATCAGCTATCTGTTTGCCGGTAATTTAGGCGCCATCATTGCCATTTTGTACGCAGTGACGTTTAACTTACCGAATCCGTTTACCGCCTTGCAGCTGCTGTTTATCAACCTTGTGAACGACTCCTTGCCTGCGATTGCGCTCGGTGTGGAAAAATCAGAGCCAGACGTGATGAAGCGTAAGCCACGCTCCTTAGACGAAGGGATTTTTGCTGGCGGCACGTTAAGAGCTGTCATTACGCGCGGAATCTTTATCGGAATTGCCGTCATTATCTCCTTTTACATCGGGCTGGCCCATTCCAACGAAATGGGTGTAGCGATGGCGTTTACGACGCTCATTCTGTCCCGAACGCTGCAAACCTTCGCGGCACGGTCGAACACGCAAACGATTTTTGGTACAGGATTTTTCACGAACAAATACGTTATCGGAGCCGTTTTACTCGGCTTCGTCCTATACGGAATCACCGTTTTACCGTTTGCCCGCGACATTTTTAACATTCCACCAGCATTCGGCTGGACCGATTGGCTCATCGCAACCGCCTTGGCCATTGCTGCAGTTGTCATGATGGAAATAACGAAAGTGGTCGTGCGTGGAAAGAAAATAAGTAACTGAGCAGAACAACGATGTCGGGAATGCACCGCATTCAAAAAGGGCTGTTTCATCACAAACATGATGAGACAGCCCTTCCTTATTTACGCCACTGTTTTCTGTAAAACACCCAAAGCGAGAAGAAAATAATCAAACCGGTACCAACGGAGGTCGCAATGGCGTTTTCGACAAAGACGACGAGAAGTGTCGTTAAGACAACAGCTAAGAGGATGGCTGACAGAAGCCTTGCTGTGTTACTCATTGTTTTAGGTCACCGCCAATCGTACCAATTGTTGAATTCATCGTATCAACAAATATAGCGCCTGAGAAGGATGAGAGGGATTTTCTGTATTGAAAAATATGGAAAATTCATAAAGTCCATGGTGACAAACTTCGGCACTTTCGAGTTGAACGGCTCATGAAATGAAAGAAATGAATGACCTTATATGGAAATAAATGATATATTGAGAATGTAATTAACATTCTGTGAAAAAATTTATCGTTCCTAGCAATTGCCAATGTTTAAGCACGAAAGGAGCCAAAACACTATGGGCCAAAATTACACATTATGGGACGAGCTCAAGTCTGCCATGTATGGAAAACGGGCAATTGTCATCTTACTTGGTGTGGTCATCTTCTTTCTTGTCCATATGATCAATAAAGATAACTACGGATTTCGTGATGAATTAGGTGTGTTTACCTTTCATTTGGACAATATCCTCCCCATAGTATTTCCACTGTTAGCAGTCCTCGTTTATTTAAGTAAATTCGCCAGTGAACTACACCACCGCTTTATTCTCTATACGCGGGCAAGGATACCAATCAAAAAGATGTTGTTAATCAAGTGTTCTGCCAACGCTATTATTAGCTTTAGCGTCTTCTTTTTACTTGTCTTCTCCAGTTTTATTTTTGCCTTTTATATTGAACCGCTGCTGCAAACGGTACAATATAGTGACCCAGCTAATTATGGGATGACTAAGGAAGAAATGGTTCAGAATCGAAATACGAGGCATACATTCACCCAGCTTCTCGTGTATGGTGATTTCGTCTATGGACTGTTTTATTCCTTATGGGTTGGACTTCATGCTGCCATTTGGGCGACCATAGGATTTTTTCTCTTACTCATGATCGAGCGGCCATATGTCGCGATGGCAATTCCTTATATCGTATATTTCGTTCAAATGTTTTTATTTATCGAACCTCATCTCAGACCTTTTCGTTTGTCTTTTACGATGTTTCCATTCGGATTTACGCAGCAACCGATCTGGACGGCGTTTGTACCCATGGTTGGTTTGTTACTGATCTGCGGTGGGTTGTTTTTGTATGTGTATTTGAACTTTAGACGTTTGGATCAATTGCTATGAGGGTTTTTCACAGTCTCTTAGATGAATATTTGTCGTGGAAATGGGTTATTGTTGTTGTCATTCTTTTTGGTTATGTGTGGAATAAACGACAAGATATCCTGGTGTTTGCAAGCCCTTTAGCGTTACCGTTTAATGTGTGGGATTTCGTCATTCCGATGGTGAGTGATGCGTTTCTTATCATATATTTAATTCTGCCCCTGTGGCTCTTTTATTCATGCAAGCTCCTGTTTCGAGAATGGGAACCGACCATCATGATTCGGCTTGGCGGGTACAGCCAATGGGTGGGTTTTACGTTGAAAAAAATCTTTCCAACGCTGCTCGTTTTCTGCTTGCTATTGCTCGGCATTAGTTTCATTGGAGCGATTGGTGTGCAGGTGAGTGATTCGTGGAGCGCTTTAACGACAACTGAAGGGCACTATATGAACAATTATACATATCCCCTCTATCAGCAAGGGCTTTCGCCTATTCTTGCGCTCCTCTTGCAAGTCATGCTCATGATGTGTTTTTTAGTTGTCATCCATGTCGGTTTAGCGACGTTATGTATTTTTAGCGGACAGCATCAGCCACTTCTTGTCGTGGTCAGCACCTTTATTTTTGTAGGCAGTATCATTTCTTTTAAAGTGTTTCCGCCGGATTGGGTTTGGCTTCATGTGATAAATTATACTATTTTGCCAATGACATATGGTTCTTTCCCATCAATGCTCGTTCCGTTGGGTGTGTTTGTTTTGTTCATCACAATTATGGTTGTAATCATTACCCTGAGATTTACAAGGAAAACCTAGACCCAAGGAGGTGTATGTATGTCACTCATACAAATCAAGTCAGTCTCAAAATCATTTAAAGGAATGACGCTGTTTCAAAACACATCTGCTGAATTTAACAAAGGGAAGATTTATGGCATTGTTGGACCGAATGGGTCTGGGAAATCGGTATTATTTAAGATGATTTGCGGCTTTATCTTACCTGATAAGGGATCGATTGCCATTGACCCCGAATATGTAGATGGAAAGCGCGGCTTCCCAAGCAATTTTGGGATCATTATTGATCGGCCCGGGTACTTGGCGGGAAAAACAGGCTTTGAAAATCTGCACAGATTGGCTGCGCTGCGCAAACAAATTACAGACGATGAGATTGCAGGGGCAATGGAGCGAGTCGGGCTGCAGCCGGATGCGACACAAAAGGTGAAAAACTATTCTCTTGGGATGAAGCAGAAGCTCGCACTCGCGCAAGCATTTATGGAGCATCAAGAGGTGTTGATTTTAGACGAGCCGTTCAATGCGCTTGATGCCGATAGCGTGGAGAACATTCGTGCGCTGCTGCAAGAATTTAAAAGCGAAGGAAAAACGATCATTTTGACAAGTCATCAGCAAGAAGATATTAATCTGTTGTGCGATGAAGTGTACCAAATCAAGCAGCATCGCTTGCATAAAAGATGATCGTTTAGAACAGCGAATGCATGTCACTTGAGTCAAGATGCACAAGTGAGAGGCAGGGCGCTGTTTTTTTGTTTTCGCAATCATCCCCTATTGACATTCACGTTACGTCACCCTCTAACCTCTTAGTTAGGAGGTGTTTATCGTGCAAAAATCATATGAAGTGCTCGATACCGTTTCTCAGTATCATGCGCTTTTGGAACTGCAAGATGAGAGAAAAAGAGAGGATTATTTTCGGTACACGATGATGGAGCCGCTGGCGGACATGTGGAAGGTGATGCAAGTTCCTATGAAAGCGAAGGAGGCGCATGGGTATGATGTGTTGATGGCGACGAAGATGCTCGGGTTCGCGGATCTTGCGGACGTTAAGCAGGTCACAAAGGGGATCGATCATTTCCAAAAGCATCATATACTGAAAACGACGGAAGAAACGATCGCCTATTGTTTAGAACGAGCGAATCGTGCCGGGCTGAAAGTCAATGCCAAGCGTATCCAAGTGGGTATGTACGTCGCTGACGGAGAAGAGCTAAAGCATTCTATGGGATACACAGGTTTTGGGGGAATTCCTGGATTTATCATGGTCATGATCGATCCTAATGATTATAATATACGTAGAATTCCTTCAATTCTGACGCATGAGTTTCACCACAATTTACGCTTTTCTTATGTTCAGTGGCATCATGGCGATGTCACTGTAGGAGATTACTTAGTCATTGAAGGCTTGGCAGAAGCGTTTGCCGCAGAGCTTTATGGTGAGGAATGGCTTGGGCCGTGGGTGACGCGTATGGATGAGGAGGATTTGGCGTATTCGGTTGATGTCATTGGTGATGCGCTTGATGTCAAAGGCTTTGCCGATGTCAGTAGCTACATGTTTGGCGATGAGATTGCCGAAAAGCGCGGGTATACCCCCGTTGGTCTGCCATTTTGTGCAGGTTATGCTGTTGGTTACTACGTCGTACGATCGTTTTTAAACAGGACGAACAAATCTATTTATGAATCTACCCTTCTGTCGAGTGAAGAGATCATTCGCGGCTCAGGTGTTTTTGCAGGGGGGTGGTCATAAGCATTGGGGAGGCTTAAGCGTTTATGACAACGAAATATAATATCATTCATATTTTAATTGACGATATGGGGTGGAAGGACTTAGGGTGCTACGGTAGCACATTCTATGAGACACCACATATTGACCAACTGGCCGCTAAAGGCATGCGTTTTACAGATGCGTATGCGGCGGCGCCGGTTTGCTCGCCAACGCGCGCGAGCTTGATGTCAGGAAAGTATCCAGCGAACGTTGGGGTAACGGATTGGATCGGCGCACATACGAAGGGTAAGCTCATTGATGCCCCGTATATCGATCATCTTCCGTTAGAAGAGACGAGTGTTGCAAGCGCTTTAAAGGATGGCGGATATGCGACGTGGAATGTCGGGAAATGGCATTTAGGGAAAAGCCCGTATTATCCTGAGCACCATGGTTTTGATGTGAACATTGGCGGCGGTCATATCGGGCATCCGTACAATGGCTATTTTAGTCCGTATCGCATTGAAGGGCTTGAGGACGGTCCTGAGGGTGAATATTTAACCGATCGTTTGACGGACGAAGCCATTCGGTTAATCGAACAAAAGGATGACAAGCCATTTTTCTTAAACCTTTCCCACTATACGGTGCATACACCAGTCCAAGCGAAGCAAGAGGATATTGAGCGTTTCGAACATAAAGCGCGCGAGCTTGGTCTCCCGACGGCATGGGAAGATGTGGTTGAGGAAGGGGAGCACTTTCCAGCAGATAACAAAAAGCACCTTCGCGTTCAGCGTCGCCGCATTCAGTCTGATCCGGCGTACGCAGCGATGATTTATAACCTCGATCACAATATCGGTCGCCTCGTTTCTGCTTTAGAAAAGGCGAATTTGACCGAAGAAACCGTCATCGTGTTTAGTTCTGATAACGGGGGTCTGTCGACGTCAGAAGGGTCACCAACCTCAAATGCCCCGCTACATGAAGGGAAGGGGTGGATGTATGAAGGTGGTGTCCGTATTCCGCTCATCGTCAAGTGGCCCGGGGTCGTTGACGCAAACAGCGTGTCAGAAGAGCCGGTGACGAGCCCCGACTTTTACCCGACGTTTCTTCAGATGGCAAACCTGCCGCTATTGCCGGAGCAGCATGTTGACGGTGTGAGCTTAGTTCCAATCCTGCAAGGTGGGGAGACGTTAGAGCGTGAAGCGATATATTGGCACTATCCGCATTATGGGAATCAAGGAGGAACACCTGGGTCGTCGATTCGGTTCGGGAACTATAAATTAATCGAGTTTTTTGAGGATGGCCGTGTCGAGTTGTATCATCTAAAAAACGACGTTGAAGAGCAACACGATTTATCTGGCGAGCTGCCTGAGCTGGCGGATGAAATGAAGGCAAAGCTGACGTCGTGGCGCGAAAGCATTGAGGCAAAGATTCCGCAGGAAAACCAGGATGATGAAAGATAAGTGTTAACATCTCATAGCAAGAGGAAAAGCACACGGTGACTGCAACGTGTGCTTTTTTTCATATTGTCGAGCGGAGGATGGCGACTCTCGTAGGAAAAGTTTGAGAAGAAGACCCTAAGGAGCGTAGTCGTGAGAAAGCTGAAACCAAGCTCGCGGAAAACGCTCGTCTGAAGCAGAAATACATTGTCCGGACGCTATGATAAATGTCATTGGCACTTTCTAGGCAAATGTAGAATCAATGATAAATGAGTTGCATAAAATTAATAGTACCTTGCAATAAACAGTAGTAAGGTGTATTATATCGTTAGGTATTGTTCATTACTCAGTAGTGAAAAAGAAAATGAGGTGTAGGGGCTTCATGAATATTCAATTTAAAAAAGGTGCTTTAGAGTTATGTGTTCTGGCGCTGTTAAACAAGAAAGATCATTACGGCTATGAACTGGCAAACAAAATTTCTGAACGGGTGTTTATTTCAGAAGGGTCGGTATATCCGCTTCTAAGAAGGTTGGCGAAGGAAGGCTACTTTACAACATATCTCAAGGAATCGACGGAAGGGCCCTCAAGGAAGTACTATCGCTTAACCGATCTAGGCGAGGAGCACTTTCATAAGCTCGTTCAAGAGTGGAAATACTTTACCACAGGTGTCAATGAACTTATACAGGATGGTGAGAACGTTGAATAGAGATCAATTTATGAACGCATTAGAAGCTGCTTTGGCAAAGCTTCCTGAGTCGGAGCGGCATGACGTGATGCACGATTTTGACGAGCATTTTCAAGTCGGTTTGTCTGAAGGAAAAACGGAAGAAGAAATAGCAGCTTCCTTAGGAGCGCCAACTCAAATCGCGAGAGAAATGGTGGCGACGCATTACGTAGAGATTGTCGATGAATCGGGAAGTACAGGGAGCTTTTTTCGCGCCTTGTGGGCAGTGATCGGCTTAGGGTTTTTTAATCTCGTTGTCGTCCTTGGACCATTCATTGCCATAGCGTCTATCGTTGCCTCGGGCTGGGCCGTCGGAGCGTCGTTTATTTTATCTCCCCTCCTCGTGTTCATTAACTTTTTCCTTAACGCAGCGTCGTTTTTGTTGTTCGACCTATTTTTTTCCATTTTCTTAGCGGGTGTGGGCATATTTATTGTCATCGGAATGCTGTATGTGACAAAAATGCTTTCCAAAGGTTTTGTGCGCTATTTGCGCTTTAATGTACAGATGGTGAAAGGAGGGGTGAAGCATGGGTAAAGTAAGGCTAGCAAGTATCATCGGTGTGATTCTCATAGTGTTTGGTGGTGTAGGAAGTGTCATGGCGTTTCAATCGATTAAGTCAGTGGATCTGCAAGAATCTCAAGATGTTGAGGCAGATCAGATCGAAAATGTTGATATACGTATGCCAAACGCATATGTAGACATTCTTCCGGCGACGAGTGACGATATTCAGGTTGAGTTGAGTGGGAAAGTCAACGACCATGAGCAAAGGGATTTTAAAATTCAAGAACGAAATGGCACGTTATACGTTGAATATGATGATGAGCAGTGGAAAAAGCTATTTCAGTTTATCGGCCCAAAAGAGACGCTACAATTAACGGTATATCTTCCGGCAAAAACGTTTGATTCGCTGGAAGTCAATGTCTCCAATGGCACGTTAGATGCCGAGAATTTGCAGGTCAACGAGCTTAACGTCAAGTCCGCCAATGGAAAGCTAAATATTAAGGATACGGTTGCAAAAACGGTTGATGTCAAAACAGCCAATGGTAAAATTGTTCTGGATCACGTCGAAGGCGCATTGACAGGAAAAGCAGCCAACGGAACCATTTCCTTAGTGACAAGCTCCTTGGATCGCCCCATCAAATTTGATCTAAACAATGGCTCGGTCGATATTAAAACGGAAAATAAACCGACGAATGCGACGATTGACGTAGAAGTAGCGAATGGAAAGATCGATGTTTTTGGGAGCTCCGACCGGAATCACGTCTTTGGTGACGGGGAAAATCATATAGATATATCTTCAATGAATGGCGGAATTAAGATTACAGACTAAATTGCTTTGCGCAGAGGACAGTTTGCTGAAAAAGAACTGTCCTTTTTTTACTTTAAAGGAAAATGATGACTAAGGACGAATACTTTAGAAGTAAGCAATGTCGAAAGGTGCGGCATGCGGTCATATGATTCTCTGAAATGAATAGGGGGACAGGATAAAATGGGAAGTTTATCTTTTTTATGGGCTTTTATTGTCATCTTAATTGTAGGTTTTGGAAGTGTCGTCGTGTTTCAATCACGCAAAAAAATGAACGAGACCGTGGGTGTGGAGGAAGAGAAAGAGGTCAGCGCCACGCATATTAGAAATGTCGATATTCGAATGCCAAATGCGAGTATCCGCATCGTTCCTGGAGATACCGATCAGATGAGGATCAAGCTAGTCGGGAAAGTGGCTGACTACCAGCAAGACGATTTTCAGGTTGAAGAGCGACAGGGAACGTTGTCTGTGAAATTCAATAAGAAGCTGAAGCGACGATTCAAATGGTTTGGTCACTCTGGTGATACTTTAGCATTGACGGTCTATTTCCCGGAGAAACAGTTTGATTCCATTCATGTGAGTAATGCCAATGGAAAGCTCGAGGCAGAGCAATTGAGGGTCAACGAGCTAAAAGCCGTGACGACCAATGGAAAGGTGGTCATTAGAGAAACAAAAGCAGCCACCGTACATATGAAATTAGCGAACGGCAAACTTGTTCTCGATCATGTCGAAGGTGCATTGACCGGAGAGACAGCCAACGGAAGTATTTTATTAACGACCAGCTCTCTCGATCATCCCATTCAGTTTACGACGAATAACGGCGCAATCGATATTCAAACGAAAAAAATACCAACAAATGCCACTATTCATGCGCGGGTTGTGAACGGAAAGGTCAATGTGTTTGGTGAGTCAGGGAGGAGTCACGTCTATGGAGCGGGTGAGCATCAGATCAACATTTCGACGGTCAATGGAGTCGTTAAAATGTCGGAATATTAGCGTTTGTGTGGTGGGGTGAAGCTACTTTTTGTCGTGAAAATAGATCGTGAGCGCACGCCGAATGGTAGAGACCATCGTCAGGTGTAGCTCGCTGATTTTTTCCTTAATCGTTTGGATGGCAATTATGAATTCCCTTAATTATTAGCGTGAAAAAATAGTCCACGTATGTAGTATCATTTATTTCAACTTTGTCATCAGAACGTGTATGAAATTTGACCAACGCCAATGTTGCCTGGCCGTCTGGCATCCCTAACATGGCCACCGTCTCGATCTGTTCCACCCAAACTCCTTCTGCTTTTTCTGCACCTAATACTTCTAGGCACGCACGTAAGATCATCAAGGAAAGGAGAGGTTGGGACTTGTCGTAACTTGAATTCCCTCAGATGCTCTATGAAGCATATTAAACGCTGATTTTGAAGCAAAATTCAGTTGTAAGAAAACCGAACATATGTTACCGTGTTTTTATGAATTCCTTTTGCAACTAGGAGGCGCTATGGAGCAACAAACATGTGAAAGGCCAAGAGAATCTTTCTTAAGTGAAAAAGCCATAGCAATAAAGAAGCGCCAAGTCGTCGCATGTCTTGAGCAGGAACTGCTGTAGTAACATTATTGGAGACAGAGGTTGGTTTTGTCGTAAAAGCGAAGTGAAGCAAGGTGTGAGTAGACCTTGAAATCCATGGCAGAATAAAACATATTGAATGAAAAGGTGATGAGAGGGATGAACGCTGTTGATATCTTGAGGAATGAGTTACTGTCTGAACTTGAAGTCGGTATTCGCTCTATGGAAGGTTTGCTGAAAAAGGTGCAAGTGGAGGATTGGGCGTACAAGCCAGCTGACAACATGCGAAGCCTTAAAGAGCTTGCTCAACATATTGTTTCTATACCAGAGGTTGATCTTCAGATCATGCAGGAAAAAGATCAGCAACTAATAGAAGGTTTAGAAGAAAAGTATCATCAGATGGACTCCGCTGAGGCTATGATTGAAGGGATGAATAAAGGTTTTGCAAAATATAAGGCATATATGCTTTCTTTGTCTGAAGAAGATTTTTTGACCAAAAAAACAAAGCCCTTCTACCATGATAAAGCTTCGACTCAAGCACATTGGCTAGTTGAGGAAGTTTCCCATCTGTTTCATCATCGAGGTCAGTTTTTTAATTGTTTAAAACAGCTTGGCTATGATGTCGACATGTTCGACCTTTATGTTTAAAAGTTGTGATACGGTGCAGACACTTACCCAGGGCGTCAACATGCTCTTCAAGTCCTCCTAAACAAACGTTTCGCGTTTTTTGTGCGAATCATCGTACATTTTTGGCGCTTCTGTGACATAACGATTGGTGGTGCGAATCGCTGTAGGAAACATTAGTGAAGACACAAGCTTTCGCTCATTCCATGTCACTTAAAACCAACTTCATTTTACAAAGGTTCATGGTCCGTTGCCTGTTTTTTAATGTGGGTCATAATTCCTCTGTATCGCGCTTTTTTGTCCCTGCAAATGAGTACAGGCATTGTGTATATCGCTGTTTCTCTATTCGTAGTCCTATACGTTGTTTCCGGGTAAATCGAAAAATTGAAGTAAATTCCAATTGACCCGCATTTTTGCGACAGTTCCACGAGGAGGTCTTCACATGGAAAAAGAACATATTGGCGCATGCGCACGCTGTGGAAGGGATGTCTATTGTCGCGGAGGCGTTGTGGAAGGAGAAGTGCAAAACGATCATTCGCTCGTTTGCCCAAGTTGTATAGACGAAGAAAAAGAGGAAAGCCGTTGATTCCCGTGAAGGAGCAACGGCTTTTTTGATGGGTGAAATAGTAAATGATTCTTTGTCGATCAGACCTACTCGCAAGAAGGCGTTGGGAAAGATTTAATGAGCCTGCCATAGGTTAGAGCACGGCGGTAATGTCGTCGGCGGGGCCGAAAATCTCGAAATGTAAATCATTTTCAGCGACGTCTAAGCCTTTGAGTGACTGATACACTGTTTTCATAAATCCTTTTGGTCCACAGAAATAAAAGGCGGCATCGGTTGTTGGGAGGATGTTTTGCAGCCATTCACGATCGATATGGCCTAGCTTATCATACGTATCGCCTGCGTTCGGGCGATCGTAAATCGTATAGCTCGTAACGTTGTGTGATGCCACAATATCACGCACACGCTCTTTCATCGCATGGATGTTGCCACTTTTGGCAGCATGAATATAAATGACTTGGCGCTCTGGCTGCTTATGGATCACCGTTTCGAGCATACTCATGAGCGGAGTTAAGCCGACGCCACCGCTAATCAGGACGAGCGGACGTGTATCTTCCAGATCAAGGGTGAATTCTCCTGAAGGTGCACTGATCGGCAGGATAGAGCCTTCGTGAATGTCTCGGTGCAAAAAGCTTGATACGACGCCGGCAGGGCCGTTTTCATGACGATCCTCGCGCTTTACGCTAATGCGATACACGTCTTTTCCGGGTGAGGTCGATAAACTGTATTGGCGCAAGTGTGTGTATGGCTCGCCTTCAATATCTGCTTTCACTGTAATGTATTGGCCAGGAAGATAGGACGGAATGGGTTGCCCATCGACAGGCTGGAGGTAAAAGGACGTAATGCAATCGCTTTCGACAATCTTCTTAACGACCTTGAAGTCGCGATAATCGAGCCATCCTCCTGTGTTGACACTCTCCTCATACATCTCTTTTCCACGGAAATGAAGATGTCGGCAATGACTTGATACGCTTTTGCCCAAGCATCGATGATGTCGTCTGTTGCTGCCTCGCCTAAGACGTCTTTGATTGCGATTAATAAGTATTTGCCAACGATTGGATAGTGCTCTGCCTTCACATTCAGACTCGTATGTTTGTGGGCGATCTGCTTCACGTGAGGCAAGATCGTTTCCAATTGATCGATGTTTGCCGCCGCCGCGTATACGGTTTGTGCCAATGCCTTTGACTGTGCGCCTTTGCGTTGGTTCGTCTGGTTAAAAATGTTTTTAAGTTCTGGGTGGTCGCTTAACATGCGTTCGTAAAATCGCTTCGTAATTTCGGTTCCATGCTCCTGTAAGACAGGCACCGTTGCTTTAATCGTTTCTTTCGTCTGTTGATCCAAGCCAGTGGTCGCGTTTGCCATCTTAAACGCTCCTTTTCAAAAAGATGTATTTTAAATATATCTTTATCTTATGGTGAATGATTTTGGAAAACAACAGGGGAAAAGGCGTTTTTTGTGAACATCATGTGAAATGTATAACAATTATAAAATTTCAAATCGTAAGGTTGAAACTATACATAGCTGTCGGTTATTATAAATAGAAATAAAAACGACACTTATGTATAGTTTGAAGCTCGGGTGAAAAAGGAGGCGATCGTGCTGGCGCCAAAAGTAAGTGATGACTATAAAAGAAAACGAAAAGAAGCGTTGCTGCAAGCGGCGAAGACCGTCTTTATGAAGAAGGGTTATGCCCGTACGTCGATGCAAGACATTATGGACGAAGCTGAGATTTCCCGTGGCGCATTTTATGGCTATTTTAACAATATTGCGCACGTCTTCCTGGAAGTGCTACAAAAAGAGGACGCGCGCGACTTGCAATGTTTTACTCCTAGCATGCTAGAGCCGATATGGCCGCAGCTGAAGAAGTGGATTGCAGAGCTTCGGGTACGTGTTGATGCTCTGGATGATACGTTGCTCTTTGCGCAAGCCGAGTTTTTCTTAACCTCAACGTATGTACAAAATAAAGCGGCGTATCCATACATCACTGAACGCTATCAGCGAATGGCACGTACGATTGCAGCAGCCATTAGAGAGGGAGAGAAGCGCGGGGAATGCAAACCCCAACTGCACGCAGACGCGATCGCGCATTTTATGATGTCGTTTGTCGACGGTTTTCTCTTAGACACGTTTCAATATGGGGTTGATAAAACAAAAGTAGATGAGCAATTCACGGCATTTTTATTTTCTTTGGAACAAATGCTTAAGCCGAAAATAGAAAAGGAGTGAGCGCGGTGTTGTTTACAGCAAAAAGAGTAAGGTTAAGGAAGATGACGACGGATGATACCAGCCTTTATCATGAGTGGCGTAACGATCTGGACGTGATGCAAGCAACCAATCCGTCGTTGGATGTGTACTCATATGCAGAGACGAAGGCCTTTGTTGAGGGGATTGTGAGCGGTTCGTCCGGAAAAAGCTACATCATTATGGAGCGAGACAATGATCAACCGATCGGTGTGACAGCGTTGACTCAGATCGACGCTAAGAACAGGAGCGCCGAATGTATTATTGATATCGGAAAGCAAAATTTTTGGGGAAAAGGCTACGGGGCAGAAGCGATGCAGCTGCTTCTAGATTATGCCTTCTTGGAAATGAACTTACACCGCGTGTCACTGCGCGTATTCTCGTTTAACGAGCGCGCCATCCGCCTTTATGAGAAGCTCGGCTTTCAGCACGAAGGCAAGGCGCGCGAAGCGTTGTTTAGAAACGGTAGGTGGCATGATATCGTCTACATGGGGATGCTGCAAGGAGAATTTGAGCAGGCAAAACATCGCTAAAAGCATTCAGCTGATCAGTGAATAGCGTTTCAAACTATGAGAATATAGGTATATCAATAGATGCGAAAGAGAGTTGACTGTGATGCATGCTAAGGAAATTCGTTGGAAGCAAAGATTTGAGAACTTTGAAAAAGCCTATAAGCTATTAGAGAAATACAGCTCGCAACCGATCGAAACAGAGTTAGAGCGAGCAGGAATCATTCAATTCTTTGAAATGACTGTTGAGCTTGCGTGGAAGGTGTGGAAGGATTACCTTGAAGCACAAGGATTTTTAGTGAAAAGCCCAAGAGAAACGATAAAGCAAGCTTTTCAAAGTGGCTATATTGCAGACGGGCACACATGGCTCGAAGCATTATTAAGTAGAAATCAACCCTCACAAATGTATGATGAAGAAAAGGCAAAAGAGATGATTGACACGATAAAACTTAAATTCCTCCCATTATTTGCAGACATGTATCATACTTTAGCAAAGGAATGTTGACGATGTTTGGTTTGTCCTCTATGGAGATTCATATGATTCAAGAGGTACTTCGTCAGTATCCAGAGATTGAAAAAGTGCATATTTTTGGAAGTCGCGCTTTAGGGACCTTTAAAAAAGGATCGGATATTGATTTGGTGGTCTATGGCTTAAATGTTTCAAATCAAACACTGCTTCGAGTGACTGATATGCTTGAAGAAGAGCTCCCGCTTCCTTATTTTTTCGATGTCGTGCATTATGAATCCATTGAGAATAAACGTCTAATTCAGCATATCGATGAATATGGTCAGCAAATTTATCAAAAAACGACGTGAAAAGGATCAGGTTGCGTTGTGAAGCAGGGATGCTCCTAAAATTTGAAGATGCCTTTAATCGATCGTTCACAAAGTGGCGTTCAAACGCTTCATTTTCTCAGAGAGCGAAAAGTTGATCTTTGAAAAAACAAGTAGAGTGCGCATGAATAGACGATCGTTACAAAAGGAGAGCGCACATCGTCTTTTTTAGGAAGGAGGAAAAAGCAGAATGGGTATTGTGGTTACGTGTATTGTCATTGCCGTCTTAAATATTGTGGCGGCGTTTACGATTTTTTCGGTAGGGAGTTTGTTTGAAGTGTTGCTCATGGTCGCTGCTCCAACCTTTTTCATGTGTACAGTCGTGGTGCTTTTATACGAAATTTTGCTGGCGATCGAAGCTGCGAATGCGCCGCCGATATTTAAAAAGAAAGACGACCAATGAGGCTTTTCTCTTAAAATCCGCTGCTGTTAGACAGCTTCACCTTGTGTACGTCCTTTGTAGCGTCGGGATCGTTTTTCGATGTTTGCGAACATCAATTCAAGAGCGATGCTGAGGAGCCAATAGAAAAGGGCGGCGAGCAAGTACGTTTCTAGAAAGCGGTAGCCGTCATTGGCGATGATGCGCGAAATGCCCATGACTTCCATGACGCCGATCGTAAAGGCGAGTGCCGATGCTTTAATTAACGTAATCAGCTGGTTGCCGAGATTAGGCAAGGCGATCTGAAACGCTTGTGGAAGTATGATACGCACATACCCTTGGAGCGTCGTCATCCCGACGGCATGGGCTGCTTCGAGCTGTCCTTTTTCCACCGACCCGATGGCGCTGCGGACGACTTCGGCCAAATAAGCGGCTGAATTTAAACTGTACGCAACGAGGACAATGAGGAGCGGTGACAGCATGTCGGGGTTTAGCTGCCATTGAAAAGTATGATTTAAATAAATGATCAGCATCGGCATTCCGTAAAAAAATACGAATAATTGTACAATTAATGGAGTGCCGCGAAAGAAGGAAACGAACAAGATCGAGAGCTGATAAAAGACAGGGACGCGATACAGGCGGAGTAGGGCAAGCATCGTGCCAAAGAGTAGACCAACCGCCATCGCGACAACGGTAATTAAAATTGTAAAAGGAAGACCTTGGATCAGTGCAGGAATTTGTTGAATGGCAAAGCCAAAGTCGATATTCGCCATGTTTGTATCCCCCCTTCTTTATTTTGTAATCGAAGCACGCCCCTTGATGAAAAGCCGCTCCAACCCTAGTACTCCTAATTCGATGGCAATACAAATCGCCCAATACACAATGGCAATTGCCACATAAACCTCAAACATTCCGAGACCATAGTTGTTTCCTATGATCAGCTTCACCTGTCCCATAATGTCGATGATGCCGATCGTGAAAGCGAGGGCTGTATCTTTGAGCAATTCAATTGTATGGTTGCCGAGGTTCGGTAAGGCGGCAACGGTTGCTTGTGGCAGGATAATACGCCGCAGTGCTTGCGGATAGGTCATGCCGACGCTGTACGCTGCTTCGACTTGTCCTTTATCAACGGACTGGTAAGCTGAGCGGAACACTTCTGACATGTAAGCACCTGTGTGAAGGGCAAAGGTGATCACGACAAAAGTAATGCGAGACCAATGGTTAATATCGATGCCGATCGCAAGCAATAGTTGAGGAATGCCAAAATAGACGAGAAAGAGCTGAACGATTAAAGGCGTGCTTCTCGTAAATGACAGGTAGACGGTTGCGATTGGATGAAATATCGGCAGCCTAGCGATGCGAATCAACGCCAAAATCCCGCCAACGATGAGCGAACATACGAGCGACAACGTAAGGATCAACAGCGTTAGGGGAAGGCGCTCGAGAACTTGCGCAAAGATAGTAACCCAATCTTCTACTCCAAAAGTCATCTATTCATCCCCCTCATTCAAATTGAAATCCTTCGTTTGAAATATCATCTAAGTCTTGGAAAAAGTCGACGCCAAACCACTTTTTCGCTAGTTCAGGTATGGTTCCATCAGCAATTAATGCCTCGGTGGCTTCGTTGATGTCCGTAGCCAATGTTGTATGCCCTGGCTGCAGCACGAGGAAAACCGGCTCTTTGGAGACAATCCCGCCAACCTTTAAATCGAGTTTGAGCTGCTCTTGAATGGCGTTAAATGTTGTTATATTTAAAAATACAGCATCGGAACGTCCGCTCTCGACACGCTGGAGATTATGCTCATTTGACGGGCTTTCTACTGTAGTTAGAGGAACTTCGGAGTCATTCGCTTCGTTATATGCATTTAATATTGCACGGAGTCCGCCGCTTCCGGATACTGGGGCCAACGCTTTATCAGTCATATCATCCAAGGATGTAATATCAGCATTGTCCTTGTGTACGATTAAGCCCGTCATCGAATAGCCATAGGCTGTGTCAGGATAGAGAAATTTCTCTTCGCGTTCGGGGTTGCTGAAAAACCAGTTGGCGGCGATGTCAAACTTCCCGGCGCCAACCCCGATGAGGTTGGATTCTTCCTCGCCCCAGACATAGGTAAAGTGATACTGAGGCAGCTTTTTCTGGACGGTATTGAAATAATCCATATTGTAGCCTTGAGGCTCGTTGTTTTCTCCAGTAAAGAGGAAGGGAGGATTCACTTCGGCACTCAGCGCGATTTGGATGATCTCTCTGCCGTCACTTGTCGTCGTTTGCCCTGCCGTACAGCCGGTGAGGAAAAGCATGAGCGCTGTCATGATAACAATTGGGCGAATGTTCATCGCGTGAACCTCCTAAATCATACTTGAAGCAAGCGACGAAGGAAGCGGCGTGTGCGTTCGTGTTTTGGGCGGCTGAGCACTTCTTCTGGTGCACCGCTTTCAACAATGTCTCCTTCCGCCATAAAGATCACTTGGTCAGAGACTTGTTTAGCAAATTCGATTTCGTGCGTGACGATGACCATCGTCATCCCTTGCTTGGCGATGTCTTTAATAATCGTCAGTACATCACCAACCATTTCTGGGTCGAGGGCGGAGGTAGGTTCGTCAAAGAGAAGCACCGCTGGGTTCACAGCTAGAGCACGGGCAATGCCGATCCGTTGCTGCTGTCCACCGGAAAGTTCTGTCGGGTACGCGTCTTTACGATGCAGGAGACCGACACGGTCGAGAAACGATTCAGCGATGTTCAATGCTTCGCTTTTATTCATTTGTTTCGCAATCAGTAAGCCTTCAGTAATGTTTTCTAAAGCCGTTTTATTTTTAAATAAGTGATAATGTTGAAAAACCATAGAGGATTGCTGTCTGAGCTCACGAATCTTTTTCTTAGAAGGGCGTGCGGCATCGATTTCCACCTCATTAATGTTGATCGTTCCTTGGTCAGGGACGTCGAGAAAATTTAAACTGCGAAGCAAAGTCGTTTTTCCAGAGCCACTCGGCCCGATAATGGCAACCACTTCACTTGGTTTAACAGAAAAATCAATGCCCTTTAGCACGTGAGCATCGCCGTAGGATTTGTGTAGGTTAGACACGCGAATCATCGCTAAACCCCCTTGCTACAAAGTTTTTGACAGAGACTTAAGGTATTGCTAAACTTATCATAATAAATCTGATGTGTAAAGTCGGTTTAAAGGAGAAAGGATGACATACATGACAAAGTCATTGTTTGCGACGAGCGAATTTCAAAGAGACTGGTTACAGAAGTTAGAGGCCTTGCGAACGGATTTTGAAGGGTCTGCTAAAGCAACAGATGAAGAGGCGCGTTTTCCTCAACAAAATATTCAACAGCTCGTTGATTTAGGCTATACATCGTTAACTTTACCAAAAGAATATGGGGGCGCAGGCTGTTCGATAGCCGATCTCGTGTTGTTTCAAGAGACGCTCGGAAGTATGGATGGTGCGACAGCATTGTCCATCGGATGGCACCAGGGTGTCGTCGGTGAAATCTATGAAAAACGGCAATGGACAGAGGATCAGCTTGCGTTTTTTGCTGAAGAAGTGAAAAAGGGTGCTGTTGTGAATCGGGCTGTGAGTGAAGCACAGACCGGCAGTCCGACGCGTGGTGGACGTCCGGGGACACAAGCGGTTCGTAAGGGAAGCGGCTGGGTGATTAGCGGCGAGAAAAACTTTACGACGATGTCACCATATTTGACGTACTTTCTCGTCGGCACGTGGATTGAGGAGAAGAAGGCGATGGGCTTTTTCCTCGTCCACCGCGATACGCCAGGCATTTCAATTCGGGAAAATTGGCATGTCATCGGCATGAGGGGGACAGAGAGCCACAACCTCGTGCTCGATGAGGTGGAAGTAGCGGATGAGCGTCTCGTGGAAGTTCAGCAAGGGCCGCGGGGCAATAAGGTCAATGGCTGGGCACTCCACATTCCGTCGACTTATCTTGGCATTGCGCAGGCCGCGCGGGATTACGCAGTCAAGTTTGCCACCGAGCATTCGCCGAACAGCATTGAAGGTACGATCAGTGATCTGCCAAATGTGCAAACGCTGATCGGGCAAATGGATTTAGAGATGATGCAATCGCGTTATATGATTTATGGTATTGCGCGTTCTTATGATGATGAAGTGACACGCGCCCTCGTCTCTCATGAGCTCGGTGCTGCAAAATACACTGTCGTTAATCACGCGATTACGACGATTGATAAAGCGATGCGTCTCGTCGGTGCCAAAAGCTTGAATCTGGACTGTCCTTTGCAACGGTACTACCGCGACGTTCGTGCCGGTTTGCACAACCCGCCAATGGACGATATGACGATTTCGAAGATCGCTAAGGCTGCGATCGAAGAGATGAAAAGTCATCGTTAAATAAATAAAGCTGCCGCCCTAAGGTAGGGAGGCAGCTTTATTAGATATGACCATTATTTAAACGTTTAATGAAGCGGAATTTTACGAGTCGGAACGACGATAGCCCTGTCTTTTTACTGCCAATCGAGATTAGTTATAGACGGGTGTGATTTGCCAATTAAAAGGGTCTTCTAATTTACTCCAGTCAGATTGGAGCTCTTCTGCGGTTAGCAAGCATTGATCTAGAAGGTTGGTGATTTCATTTTTCTCTAAATCAATTCCAATGAACACCAATTGTGTCATGCGGTCACCGAATGCTTCATCCCAGTCTTCTTTGATCTCGGGATTTTCTTTTAAAACCGCCTCCTGCTCTTTTTCGGGCAAAGAAGCAACCCAAAAGGATACGGGTTCAATCGTCACAGAGGGACCTGCCTTTGAGATGGACAAGGCAAGGTCGTTTCTAGTTGCGCACCAGGCAATCCCTTTGGCTCGTACAACATTTTTGCTTAAGGTTTCCATGAGGTCATCAAATCTTTTCGTGTGAAAGGGTAATCTTTGCTTATAAACAAAAGAACTAATCCCATACTCTTCTGTTTCTGGTTGATGTTCTTTATGACCAATTGTCAACTCTTTGATCCACCCAGCTGACTCACTGGCCGTCTCGAAATCGAAGAGGGACGTATTTAAAATATCACTTGGTTGGACTTGACCTTTCGACGTTTGAATAAATGTTGCTGCGGGTTGAAGCTTTCGTAAAACTCGTTCAAGGTGTTGTAATTCTTTTGGAGCGACAAGGTCACATTTGTTGATAATAAGAACATCACAAAATTCAATTTGCTCCAATAAGAGGTCTGAAATGTCGCGATCGTCATCATCACTCAATGCCTCTTTCCGGTCAAGCAACGTATCTCCAGATTGGAAGTCATGCCAGAAGCGATGCGCATCCACAACGGTCACCATTGTATCTAGCTTACAAAACCGTGTCAGGTCAATGCCTAAGTCCTCATCGATATAGGAGAACGTTTGCGCGACGGGGACAGGTTCGCTAATTCCTGTAGACTCAATAACGATATAATCGATATTTCCTTCTTGGGCAAGTCTTTCAACTTCCACAAGTAGGTCTTCACGAAGGGTACAGCAAATGCAGCCATTTGACATTTCTACTAATTTTTCTTCCGTTCGTTTCAACCCGCCGCCTTGTTTGATCGTGTCGGCATCTATATTCACTTCACTCATGTCATTCACGATCACAGCGACGCGTAACCCTTCTTTGTTCTTGAGAATATGGTTTAGAATGGTTGTTTTGCCAGCTCCTAAATACCCACTTAAGACCGTCACAGGAATTTTGCCTTTCATGTTTGACACTCCTTTTCAAATCGTAATAATTACGATTTAACTATAAATGAGTCGTACACATATGTAAAGGTATTTAAGTGATTGATCCGTGTATCGACTGCTTCATTCTTCGAAAATGGGCTCTAGAAGCATGCGAGGTGTGCAAGAATTGGGGAAGCTTGTGATGGTAAACATCTTAAAGACACAATTCACTGGTTATTTATGCTGTGAGATAGCAGAACAAACAGATCATTCGTCTGGCTGAGCTCGCTGACGCGAAGTGCATGTCGGCAGTGGAAGAATGATATGCGTCCATCGATGAATAAGAATGGCAGAGAGAACGATGTATTGCTTGCGGAGTGAAGAAAGTGACCTGCACCGCTTTGACTTAAAAGTTGAATGTATTGTCAATGTTAAAAAGGGGAAGGCATAAAAACAACGATGACATGTTTTTGTCACGTGCAAAAAATACCCTTCATATCGGGGGGAAAACTATGCAAGTCTATAATCGATGCGGAATTGTCATTGGACGACGTCATGGAGATCCATCCCAAAATACACCAAGTCATCGGAGGGTTCTATAGGTAAATGATCAGCCAAAAAAACAGGAGGTCATCCCTCCTGTTTGCCGTTCGTCATTCAATTTCTTCCCAATCGTTTCCTAATTGATCCAGCATCCTCTTTATCCGCCGATGATCAGCGTGGGGTGGGCCGTCTTTTTTCGTTTTTTGACTGCACATCCAGCAGGAACAATGGATTTTTCCTTTTGATAACATCCCAGCATATTTGACGTGCCATTGCAGCTGACGGACGAGCTTTGACTTTCGCTTCATCACACGCCACCGATGATGCTGATAATAGGCTCGGGGACGATTGGTACGGTAAGGCTTCAAAAACCATCACACTCCTTGGCGTAACGCCCAGCCCGTCATCATCTCCAAGGAATGTTAGACGATGACGGGCTGGGTACGATGGTCATTTCTGAAACGAGAAAATATGTCAAAATAAACGCCTCCTGTTTTTTTAAAGATCATAGGTTGTTTTTGTATAAGATTCTCTAAACGTATATTTTCCTGCGACACGTTCGGTGGAGAGGACTTTTCCCCCACGATCGTATGTCACCATGTCTCCAATCACTTCTACGTACCCTTTTCCTCCATGAATGATTGTTTTTGAGTGCGGGGGGATTGATCCTAATAAAGAATCAACCATTTCGCTTGTTTCGTTACCAAGGTTGACATCCGCATTATACCCTAAGGCTGCTGCGATCGTCTGGAGGTTTTGCTGGGCATTTTCCTCGGAGCCAAATGAACCGCTTGTGAATGAGGTGCTTGCATGTGGTGTTTGAAATTTGACAGTTTGCGCACTGTGATTTTCTATTTCCGCTGTATAATTAATCGAATCATCGAGCCGGTGGGTACCTACAAAATGACGCTGATCTATCGGGAGAGAACGAGCGCTTCGATCGTTGTGAGACAATGTATCTTCTACTTTTTT